>JAKCCP010000025.1 GCA_021841985.1 Pseudomonadota bacterium
GACGCGGGCCCTGGCGTCACGCCGAAGCCGTGGAATTCGCCACCCTCGAGTGGGTCGACTGGTTCAACAACCGGCGTCTCCTCGAGCCGATCGGGAACATTCCACCCGCAGAGGCCGAAACGCGCTACTATGAACAACTGAACGAGATGGCTATGGTGGCCTGACTCAAACAAAACAGCCTCCGGGATTCCCGGCGCGGTTCAGTGTACTCCTCCTTCCTGCGACATGCCGAGAACGCCTCGAAAACCTACGGCGTGGACACGCGCGCAATCCTGGCGGAGCTGGGCCGGAGAAAAATGGTCGGCGGCCAGGAGGATATGATCATCGACGTCGCCCTCGACATCCTTAAACAGCGTAAGGCAACTGCAGCATGACCAATCTCTCCGAACTGGCGGCCGGGCTCGACGAAGCCGCCCGCACGGCCACCGCCGTGCCGCAGTTGACCGACACCTACCCCAACCTTTCGGTGGCCGACGCCTACGCCATCCAGGCTCTCTCCGTCGCCCGCCGCTGGGCGCGTGGCGAGCGCCGGGTCGGCTACAAGATGGGCCTGACCTCGCGCGCCAAGATGCAGCAGATGGGCGTCTCGGAAATCATCTGGGGTCGGCTGACGGACGCGATGCGCCTGGAAGAAGGCGGGCAAATGTCCCATGCGCGCTACACCCACCCGCGCGTCGAGCCGGAAATCGCCTACATCATCGGCAAACCGCTCGCGGGCAATGTCACCCTGGCTGAAGCCCTCGCCGCCGTTGAAGCGGTCGCCCCGGCGATGGAAATCATCGACAGCCGCTACCAGAATTTCAAGTTCGCCCTGGCCGACGTAATCGCCGACAATTCCTCCTCCTCGGGGTTTTATCTCGGCTCCTGGGCGAAGCCTGCCACCGATGTCTCGAATCTCGGGATATTGATGGAGCTGAATGGCCGCCCGGTGCAAATCGGCTCCACGGCGGCCATTCTGGGCAACCCGCTGCGCTCCCTGGTCTCGGCGGCCCGCCTCGTCGCCGCCGTGGGCGAGAGCCTGATGCCGGGGGACATCGTCCTGGCGGGCGGCGCCACCGCCGCCCATGCGCTCACCCCTGGCGACTTCGTGCGCACCAGCTTCCAGAAGCTGGGCACTGTCTCGTTCAACGTCGCCGCGTAAAGGAGATCGATCTCGTCGCCTTCCTCCAGCTCAAGCGCCTTGACGACGGCGACGGGCAGGCGGATGGCCAGGCTGTGGCCCCATTTGGCCAGGGTCTCGAATCCAAGTTCACCTGATCCTCTCGTTGATGATGCGTAAGCATCCGCGGAAGGCCGCCTGTTTTTGATGGATTGGGGTGCTCATAACGGCGCTCTTATGAGCGTTGTTATGAGCGGGTGTCGGGATGGAGATTATCACGGGTGTGGAGCGCCGGCGTCGCTGGCGGGATGAGGACAAGCTGCGGATTGTGGCGGAGGCGCAAGCGCCTGGCGCGGTCTTTGCCGAGGTGGCGCGGCGGCACGAGGTTTCACGCGGGCAGTTGTGGCATTGGCGGCGGCTGGCACGCGCGGGGGAGCTGAGGCCGGCGCCGATGCCTGCGGTGTTCTTGCCGCTGCGCGTGCCGCCGGAGACTGTGCCGGCGGCGGGGACTGGCGTCCTGCCGTGCGATGCGGTGGGGGATGGGGTCGGAGATCCGCAAGCCAGAGACAGGACGGCGGCGCCTGCTCGGATTGAGGTTCGGCTGCCATCTGGTGCATGCGTGGTGATCGAGGGGGCGGCCGAGCCGGCATTGGTGACGGCGGCGCTGACGGCGCTGCGATGATCCCATCGGGTGTTTGCGTATGGATCGCGATGGGCCACACCGATATGCGCCGCGGGATGCGGGGATTGGCCTTGCAGGTCCAGCAGGGATTGAACCGTGACCCTCACGGTGGCGATCTCTTCGTGTTCCGCGGGCGCAGTGGGTCGTTAGTCAAGATCATTTGGCACGACGGCCTCGGCATGTCGCTGTATAGCAAGCGACTTGAGCGAGGGCGATTCATCTGGCCGTCTGCGGCAGATGGTGCGGTGCGGCTGACGCAGGCGCAGCTGTTCTGTCTTCTTGACGGAATCGAGTGGCGCAATCCGCAATATTCCTGGCAACCGGCGAGCGCAGGATAGAGCGGATTTTTCCGCCGGGTGTGCATTTTTCGCTTGCGCGCGCCGCCGGATGTTGATTCTGTCGTCTGGTGACCCTCACCGACACGCCTCTCCCGGACGATATCGGCGCCGTGTTCATCCCACCATCCTGGCCCAGACCGCTCCCGCCCACCAGTCCCGGTTAACGTGACAATGCCGGCCGAAGACATCGCGGCACAGTCTGGAGAGAGCGGCGGTGGGGTGAGTGTTCTGAAAGAACAATACGGGATCGCGATAGATCAGCGGCCCCTCGCCACGGGTCAGCTTGTCAAAGCTGGCGGCGGAGATCGCGTCGTCCAGTTCACCTTGAAGCACGTCTCCACGTGGCTTGCAGCCGGCTTTCACGCCCATTTCTTGGTTCGTCCCCGTTATTTTGGCGAAGCCGCTTCGGCTTTGGCGAGTTGTTTGTCGAGCGTCACAAGGCTGGCGCCCAGTTGTCGGGTCAACCACAGATAACTCGCATCATAGGCGGTCAGGCCGGTGGTGCCGGCGAGTGCGAGGGTCTCATGATGATCGACGGCGACTTCCTCTACGCTGAGCCGGTCGTAGAGTCGGAACGCTGCCATCAGGGCGGTGCGCTGCTCCGGATGGCGGCGGCACTTGATGAGGCAGACATTGGCCAGCTCGAAGGGCAGCAGCCCAGGCGCCACGAGGCGAGAGTCGGCGAGCTGCGCGGCTACGGCGTCGGCCTCCGGCTCGCCGAACAGCATGGCGGCAATGGCGGAGGCGTCAACCGCCTTGACGGGCATCGCGATCGGCACGGACCAGGGCGGCAGCTTCGCTGGGGGTATGGACGCCAAGGCGGCGCACCTCGGCCAGGATATCGGCGGGCGTGGCAGGGCGATCCTCCCGCGCGGCCGCCTCGATGATGGCCAGCAGCTCCCCTTGCAGCGAACGATGATGCCGCTCGGCACGCTGCCGCAGCCGGTGGACGACCTCGTCAGGCGCGTTCTTGATGGAGAGGTTCATGGGCATGGTTCCAAATCGGCTCCAAAATAGAATTTGTCAATCTGGCGGCGCAATACGGGCGCTGCCAGGGTCGGCCGGCGGGCGGGAGGTGTCTGTCACCGGTTCCACGTGCGGGGCGATGTCGCGGGCCTGGCTGCCCGAGCGCTTGCGATCGACGGCCTTGAGCGCAGCGAGTTCCTGTAACTGAAGCGCGCGCTTCATCTTCCAGTCGCGCAACGCATCACGCACGACCTCGCTGGTCGAGGCGTAATCCCCGCCGTTGACCGCACCTTTGATGGCGGCGGCCATGTCGGACGGCAGGGTAATGGTCAACCGCTCGATGTCGGCCATGGCTGTCCTCCCAGAGAAAACGCGTACTTTATCATACTTTGGAGGCTACCGCCAGCGGGCTCTTGCGCGGGCGGTTTGCCGTTCTTTTCCTGTGCCTTGCGGGGAGGCGGAGGCGAGTTCGGTATAAGTGGCAGCGTGTCCCCGCAACCATCATGACTTGCAATCCAATAGCAAAGCCAAAGCCCGCACCCGAAAGGGGCGGGCTTTGCTGCTCCATGGCGAGCCGTATGCTCATGGTAGGTCGACGGAGCGATGGCGGAACCTTGCAGATCGGCTCGGCACTGCTGCTGCCGGGTGATCGCAAGAGTGCCGCGCCGATGGCTGCCCGCGGGCGGCCGGCGGTTACGGCAAGGGCGCCGCGTAGTTCTGCAACAACGCGATATAATCGCCACGATCGGCATCATCCGGCCAGCCGCCCGCCGCCCGGCTCATCCGCCCCCGCAGCGCGGCGAGGGTGGCGAAGCCGCGCGCCTCGCCCCAGCGTTGCAACCCCGCCAGCAGGCCGCGCAGATGGTCCGGGCCGTGGCGCAGCAGGGCGGCGGTGGTCATCACCGCGTCGGCGCCCACCAGCAGATATTTTATCACCTCGTCCGCCGTCTCGACCCCGGTGCTGGCGGCAATCTCGGCGCGCAGCGTGCCTGCCAGCGCGCCGATCCACAATAGGCCGGGGCGGATCTCGGCGGCGCTGCTCAGTGTCGGCTGCCGCCAGAGGCGCAACGTCGCGAGATCGATATCGGGCTGGTAGAAACGGTTGAACAGCACGAACCCATCCGCCCCCGCCGCGTCCAGCCGGCGGATCACCGCGCCCGGGGCGCTGAAGCCGGGGCTGAGTTTCATACTCACCGGAATATTCACCGCCCGCTTCACCACGCCGAGCACGTCTTCATGGCGCTGCTCCACCGCCCTGCTGTCGAGCCGCGGATCGGTCGGGGGGAAATAGACGTTGAGTTCGATCGCCTGCGCGCCGGCTTGCGCGGCCAGGGTGGCGTAGCGGGTCCAGCCCGCGTCGGTCACGCCGTTCAGGCTCGCGATCACCGGAATGTCGAGCGCGGCGCGAGCGCGGGCGATCAGCTCTAGCTGGTGGTGCGGTCCGGTTTCGGGTAGGCTGCCTTCGGGAAAAAATCCGCGGGCTTCGGCAAAACCGCTGGCGAGGTCGTCGAGGCGGTCGCGCAGCGCGGTCTCGGCAGCGATCTGCTCCTCGAACAGCGATGGCAGCACCACTGCCGCCGCCCCGGCGTCTTCCAGCCGGCGCAGGCCCGCAAGTGATCCGGTCAGCGGCGAGGCCGAGGCGATCAAGGGATTTTTCAGTGCTAGCCCGAGATAGCGTGTCCTGAGGTCCATGGCGCGCGTCACCCTGAAACAGGAACCGGCGGGTGGAACCGACTGGCCTGCCAGCCCGCCATTTCCTCATAGGTGCGGTATTTCTCGGCGATCGCCGCCTGGGCCAGGGCGAGAAGTGCCGCCGCTTCCCCTGGCCGGGTCTCGGCCAGCGCGCGGTAACGGATTTCCTGATAGGCGTAGTCGCGG
>JAKCCP010000167.1 GCA_021841985.1 Pseudomonadota bacterium
CAGATCTGCGCCGAGCGCAACATGGCGGTTTGCAATCTCACCACACCGGCGAATTACTTTCACGCGCTGCGTCGGCAGATCAAGCGCAATTTCCGCAAACCCCTGGTTCTGATGACGCCGAAATCGCTGCTCCGGCACAAGCTCGCGGTATCGGCGCTCGCCGAGATGAGCGCGGGCAGCAACTTCCAGACCGTCATCGGCGAGATCGATCCGATCGCGAAGCCGGACGAGGTGCGCCGCGTGGTGCTCTGCAGCGGCAAGGTCTATTACGATCTCCTCGCCGCGCGGCGGGAACGCGGAATCGAGGATATCGCCGTCCTCCGCCTCGAACAGATCTATCCGTTTCCGAAACTCACCTTGCCGAAACTGCTCGCGCCCTATCGCCGCGCCGAAATCGTCTGGTGCCAGGAAGAGCCGATGAACATGGGCGCCTGGAGCTTCGTCGACCGGCGCATCGAATGCGTGCTCGAGGATCTCAAGGCCAAGGCGCGGCGGCCGCGTTATGTCGGGCGCGATGAAGCGGCGAGCACCGCGACCGGCCTTGCCAAGGTGCATGCGGCGCAGCAGGCGGCGCTGGTCGACAAGGCGTTCGCGAAAGACTAATCAGCGGGAAGACGGGTTAGGACGAGGAATGGCGATGCCGACCGAAATCAGGGTGCCGCAGCTTGGCGAAAGCATCACCACCGCGACCCTCGCGCGCTGGCTGAAGCAGAAAGGCGAGCACGTGGCGGCGGATGAGCCGCTGGCGGAATTGGAAACCGACAAGGTGACGGTGGAGGTGAACGCGCCGACCGCCGGTGTTCTCGCCGAGATTGCCGTCGCCGAGGGCGAGGAGGTCGAGGTCGGCGCGGTTCTCGCGACCCTCGCCGAGGGCGATGGCAAGGGGAAGCCGGCCGACCGCCCGGCGGCCAACCCGAGCGGCGGCGTCAACCCGCCGCCGCGCCCCTCCGGCCCGGTATCGCGCCCGGCCGCGCCGCCGAATGCTGCGGCCACGCATGAGCCGCTGCCGGCGGCGGCGAAGCTGATGGTCGAAAACAAGATCGCCGTGGATCGGATCGGCGCCGGCACCGGCAAGGACGGGCGCATCACCAAGGGTGACGTGCTCGCTTTCCTCGACAACGGCACGGCCGCGCCGGCGTCGGCACCGGCGGCGAAAGCGCCGCGCGAGCTGGAGGCGCGCGAGGAGCGCGTGCGCATGACCCGGCTCCGCCGCACCATCGCGAGCCGTCTCAAGGAAGCGCAGAACAACGCCGCCATGCTCACCACCTTCAACGAGGTGGATCTCTCGGCGGTGATCGCATTACGCCACGAATACCGCGATGCGTTCGAGAAGAAGCATCCCGGCGCGCGGCTCGGATTCATGTCGTTCTTCGTCCGCGCCGCCATCGTCGGCTTGCAGGAGTTTCCCGCCGTCAACGCCGAAATCGACGGCGAGGACATCATCTACAAGCATTACGTCCACATGGGCATCGCGGTCGGCGGCCCGAACGGTCTCGTCGTGCCGGTGATCCGCAACGCCGATCGCATGAATTTTGCCGAGATCGAGAAAACCATCGCCGATTTCGGCCAGCGTGCCCGCGCCGGCACCCTCAAGCTCGAAGAACTCACCGGCGGCAGCTTCAGCATCACCAATGGCGGCGTCTATGGCTCGCTGATGTCGACGCCGATCCTCAATCCGCCGCAATCGGCGATTCTCGGGATGCACAAGATCCAGGAACGGCCGATGGCGATCGCCGGCAAGGTCGAAATCCGCCCGATGATGTATCTCGCCGTTTCCTATGATCATCGCATCGTCGACGGCAAGGAGGCGGTCTCGTTCCTGGTGCGGATCAAGGAGAGCGTCGAGGATCCGCGCCGTCTGTTGTTGGACCTTTGAGATCATGGCGGAAACCTTCGACGTCATCGTGATCGGCGCCGGCCCCGGCGGCTATGTCTGCGCGCTGCGCGCGGCCCAGCTCGGGTTGAAAACCGCTTGCGTTGAAAAACGCGCGACATTGGGCGGCACCTGCCTCAATATCGGCTGCATTCCCTCGAAGGCGCTGCTGCAATCGTCGGAAAATTTTCACGCCGCGCAATCGGCGCTCGCCGATCATGGGGTGATGGTGAAGGGGGTTGCGCTCGATCTCGCGCGGATGCAGGCGCGCAAGGACGAGGTGGTCAGCGCCAATGTCAAAGGCGTCGAATTCCTCTTCAAGAAAAACAAGATCACCTGGCTCAAGGGGGCGGCGCGGATCGCGCGCCCCGGGGTGGTCGCCGTGGACGGCAAGGAATATGCGGCCAAGCACATCGTCATCGCGACGGGCAGCGAAAGCGTGCCGCTTGCGGGCGTCGAGGCCGATGAAAAGCGCATCGTCACCTCGACCGGCGGGCTGGCGTTGGATGCGGTTCCAAAACATCTCGTCGTCATCGGCGGCGGCTATATCGGGCTCGAACTCGGCAGCGTCTGGCGGCGTCTCGGCGCCGAGGTGACGGTGATCGAATTCCTCGACCGTCTGGTGCCGACCATGGATGGCGAGATTTCCAAGGCGTTCGAGCGGATTCTTGCGAAGCAAGGGATGAAATTCCGCCTCCGGACCAAGGTCACCGGCGCGCGCGCCGACAAAAAAGCGGTGACGCTCAACATCGAGCCCGCCAAAGGCGGCGATGCGGAAGAAATCACCGCCGATATCGTGCTGCTCGCCATCGGCCGCCGGCCTTATACCGAGGGGCTTGGCCTTGCGGAGATCGGCATCGAGCGCGACGAGCGCGGGCGGATCAAGACCGATGCGCATTACGCGACCTCGGTTGCCGGCGTTTACGCCATCGGCGACGTGATCGCCGGGCCGATGCTCGCGCACAAAGCCGAGGAAGAAGGCGTCGCGCTCGCCGAGATCCTCGCCGGGCAAGCGGGACACGTGAATTATGGCGCCATTCCCGGCGTCGTTTACACTTGGCCGGAGGCGGCTTCGGTCGGCGCCACCGAGGAGGCGCTGCGTGAGGCCGGCACCGCCTATCGCGTCGGCAAATTTCCCTTCACCGCCAATGGCCGCGCCCGCGCCATGGGCGAGACCGAGGGGTTCGTGAAGCTGCTCGCCGACGAGAAAACCGACCGTCTGCTCGGCGCCCATATCATCGGCCCGGATGCCGGCACTTTGGTCGCCGAACTGGTCACCGCGATCGAATTCGGCGCCAGCGCCGAGGATGTCGCGCGAACCTCGCACGCCCATCCGAGCCTGAGCGAGGCGGTCAAGGAAGCGGCGCTCGCGGTCGCCGGCCGCGCGCTGCATATCTAGGGCGATCATGAAGAGGTTTTTTCCTGTTGTCTTGGCGCGGGCAGTGCCTGAGGCACTGCCCAACGGGTAAACGTTTTTTGGTTCTTTTTTTCAAAAAAGAACAAAGCCTTCCTCTTGCCCTGACCATGGGCGATCCGGCGGGGATTGGGCCGGAGATCACGCGTGGCGCCTGGCTGGCGCTGCGTGCCGACGGACCTTCGTTCTTCGTCCTCGCCGATCCCGCGCTGTTCGGGGGCTCCGAGGTGCCAGTGCGCGAGATCGCATCGCCCGAGGCGGCGGCGTCCTGTTTTGCCGACGCCTTGCCGGTGCTGCCGGTCCCGCTCGCGACGCCGGCGCAACCCGGCAAGCCTGATCCCGCCAATGCGCTGAGCGTGATCGCGGCGATCGAGCTTGCGGTCGCGCTGGTGCTGGCCGGGCGGGCGGGCGCCGTGGTCACCAATCCGATCAGCAAGGCGGTGCTTTATGCCGCCGGTTTCGCCCATCCCGGCCACACCGAATTTCTCGCCGCCCTCACGGGGGCCACGACGCCGATCATGATGCTCGCCTCGCCCATGCTCCGCGTCGTCCCGGTCACCGTGCATCTCGGCTTGCGCGCCGCGCTCGATGCCCTGGATACGGAGGCGATCGTCACCGCCGGGCGGATCACCGCGGCGGCGCTCGGGCGCGATTTCGCCATTCTCCGCCCGCGCCTCGCCGTGGCTGGCCTCAACCCGCATGCAGGCGAAGGGGGCGCGATGGGCGATGAGGAGCGGACCCTGATCGCCCCGGCGATCGCGGCGCTCCGCGAAGCCGGGATCGACGCCTTCGGCCCGCTCCCGCCCGACACAATGTTCACCGCGCGGGCGCGGGCGGACTATGATGCGGCGCTCTGCATGTATCATGATCAGGCGCTGATCCCCTTGAAGACGCTGGACATGGAAGGCGGAGTGAACGTGACGCTCGGGCTTTCGATCGTGCGCACCTCGCCCGATCATGGCACGGCGTTCGATATCGCAGGAAAAGGCCGCGCCGATCCCGCGAGCCTGATCGCGGCGCTTCGTCTCGCCGCCGGCATCAAAGCCAACCGCATGAGGACGCGATGACGAAGCTTCGGCTTGGGGTGAATATCGATCATGTCGCAACGGTGCGGAACGCGCGCGGTGGCGCCCATCCCGATCCGGTGGCGCTCGCCAAGGCGGCCCTTCGCGCCGGGGCGGACGGCATCACCGCGCATCTGCGCGAGGACCGGCGGCACATGCGGGACGCCGATATGGAGCGTCTGCGGGCCGAGATCGCCGCGCCCTTGAACATGGAAATGGCGGCGACGGCGGAGATGGTGGACATCGCCCGCCGGCTTCGCCCGCATGCCGTCTGCCTGGTGCCCGAGCGCCGGCGGGAAATCACCACCGAGGGCGGGCTCGATGTCGTGGGGCAGAGCGTGACGCTTGCCCCGGTGGTCGCGGCGCTCGCGGAAGCGGGAATCCGGGTCTCGCTGTTCATCGATCCCGATCCGGCGCAGCTCCGGGCGGCGGCGGCGATCGGCGCGCCGGTGGTCGAGCTGCATACCGGCGCCTATGCCGAGGGCCGCGCCGGCGAGTTGGAGCGCCTGCGCATTGCCGCGGCGCTGACCACCGCACTCGGCCTCGAATGCCATGCCGGGCATGGCCTCGCTTATGGCAAAGTAGCTCACCTAGG
>JAKCCP010000106.1 GCA_021841985.1 Pseudomonadota bacterium
ACGTCATGGCGTGGTATCCTATCCGGGAGCAGCATCGAGAAGGACACCGAAGCCATGCTGACCCGCATCACCAGCGCCGTTGTCGATGCCATGAAGCCGGGAGATGTTATCTTTGATACCGAGGTGCGGGGGTTGTTCATCCGTCACCGCGCGGAGGGGGGCGTCCCGCATTACTACCTCAAGACGCGCGTCAAGCGGGTGCAGCGCGTTTTCGCCATCGGTCGCCATGGTCGCGGTCATTGGACACCAGAGGCCGCGCGGCGGGAGGCGGTGCGCATCCTTGGGCTGATCCGCGATGGTCGCGACCTGCACGCCGAGCGCGCTGAGGAAAAGGCCGGCATCACCTTCGCCGTCTTCGCCGAACGATATCTCGCCGACTATGCCGCCAACCACCACAAGCCCCGGACGCTGGCCGAGGAAACCCGTCTGCTGCGCCTGCACGTCCTCCCGGCGCTTGGCCCTATACGGCTGCGGGAGATCGCTCGACCGGAGATCGCGCGGCTCCATGCCAGGTTGAGCGCGAGACCCGTCACCGCCAACCGGGTGCTTGCGCTGGTGTCATCGATCCTCGGATGGGCGGAAAAGGTTGGTGAGCGTCCGGTCGGCAGCAACCCGGCGAGGGGGATCGACCATTACCCGGAGAAGGCGCGCGAGCGGTATCTTACCGGCGAGGAACTGCAACGCCTCGGCGAGGCGCTGGCACGGGCGGAAACGGATGGGCTGGTGGATTGGCGCTTCGTCGCCCTGGTGCGGCTGCTGCTATTCAGCGGCGCCCGTCTCTCGGAAATCCTCGGCCTCACCTGGCCGCAAGTGGACACCACCAGCGGGGTTGTGCGCCTCACCGATAGCAAGACGGGCGCGAAAAATCTGTTCCTCCCCGCGCCCGCCCTGGCCGTTCTGGCAGCGCTTCCGCGCCTCGGCGATAACCCGCACGTCCTTCCCGGTGATCGTCCTGGAGCGCCATTGGTGGGGGCGCAAAAGCCATGGCAGCGCATCCGGCGCCTGGCTGGGCTGCCTGATCTCCGTCTGCACGATCTTCGCCATGCCTTCGCCAGCGTCGCGGTGCAGGGCGGTGAGAGCCTGTTCATCGTCGGCAAGCTGCTCGGCCATGCCAACCTCACCACCACACAGCGCTATGCCCACCTCGCCCCCGATCCCGCTCTTGCCGCCGCTGAGCGCGCTGCCGCCCGCATTGGCGCTGCGTTGACGGGTGAGAGCGGTGACGTGGTGAAGATGCGCAAGACGCGCCGCTAGAGACAGAGCGGGCTGGGGCGGCGCTGGCAACGCCGATCCCCGACCCTGAACCCGAACCCATGGAGAACGCCATGGCCGAGCCTGATCGGACAGATACCATCACCAGCGGCTTCGACGCCATGATTGCGCGTGCCGAAAGCGCTGGTGACACCGCCAAAGCGGCCGACCTGCGCGAGAGGAGGGAGAAGAATCTCCGCCACCTCTGGCTGATGGATCGCATCGTCACCGCCTTCACGCCACCACCTGGTCGCCATCGCGCGCCGGATATGACGAACGCGGCCGAGCGCTCGGACATCGAACACCTGGCAACGATGATCGAGCATATCCGCGCCGAGATCGGGCGATCGTTCTACTTCGCCGGCGAAACCCATGACCTGCGAGAGGCGCTCCGCACCATTTCGCGGCTGCTGCCGGGCCGCATTGCCTTGGCCGAGCGTGAACTCGCCGAGGCCCGGCAACGTGGCGAGAACACCGACTTAGGACACACGATCCAGCGCCTCCGCGCCCTCGAAGGCGCTGTTGGACCGCTCACGACATGGGCGACGCGCAAGCTGCATCGCCGCTCCGCCAAGTGGCATATCCCGGCGCGGATGCTTGCCTTGCATGCCGGCACCGTTCTTGGTCGCCAGGGGGTTAAGGCAGGGTTCGCCAACGCCGAGGCGCCGGGCGTGGAGATTGTGCGCCGCCTGCTGATCTTGATTGGCGTCCACGTTGCGCTTCCGACGATCGTTGAAGTGCTTTCTGCCAACGAAGCACCAGGGAAAAAATCTGAAAGGTCCCGGGTGCCGGGCCCCGGCTGATATCCGTGAGAATGCGGGGACACGTTCATCATCAGTGGAGCTTCCGATGGCCGATCTCTCCCCCTTGCTCGACAAGAAAGCGGCGGCGGATTTCCTTAAAATCTCGCCGCGCACGCTCGATCGGTTGCACGAAATCCCCCGCGTGCGCCTCACGCGCAACCGTGTCGCTTTCCGCGTCGTCGATCTCGCGGAATGGGCCGCGGGCCGGATCGAACGGCCGGCATGGCGCGACGAGGATGCGCTCATCGACGCTGCCTAACCCCTGAACCCACAGAAAAACCCGCCACGGCGCACACCGGGGCGGGTCTGAGAAAGGCAAATCCCTATGGTGAGAAATTCCTATCACCGCGGCGCCCCGACCGCAACACAAACCGCGCTTTCCGCTGCTCTGTGCCTCGCCCGGCGCGGTATCCCGGTTGTGGCGTTTGACGCTCAATGCAAACGACCTGTCACCGCACGCGGCTCCAAGGACGCGACCACCGACGAGGGCGCCATCCGCACCTGGTTCGCACGTCCCGGCCTGGTGCCGGCCATCGCAACCGGCGAGGTGGGTGGTATAGACGCGCTTGATCTCGACCTCCCCAAGCATCCCGAGGTCCGCCAATGGCTTGCGGAGAACGAAGCCGGGCTGCCGCCAACCTTCGCATACTCCTCACGATCAGGCGGCCGGCATATTTGGTTCCGTCACCACCCCGGCCTTCGCTGCTCCACCGCTCGGCCGGTGCCAGGTGTGGACGTGAGAGCAGACGGCGGCACGGCGATCGCGTGGTTCTCCATCGGCTGCCCGATCCTCGCGCGCGCGCCTCTCGCCGATTGGCCGCAATTGCTCCTGGAGGCCATCGCGCCGCCGCCGAGACCAGCCCTCGCGCCGCCGCCGCTGGCCGCCTGGTGCGGCAACGATCGCCGCGCGCGCGCCTATGCCGAGGGTGCGTTGGCGAACGCGATCCGTCGCGTCGCCTCGGCAGCGCCTGGCACGCGCAACGCGACGTTGAACGCCGAAACCTACGCGCTCGCCCGCTTCGTCTCGGATGGATCGCTGAGCGCCGGCGAGCTCGCGTTTTCGCTCGCTGCGGCGGCGGCATCATGCGGCCTGGGCCCGAGCGAGGCGAAAGCGACAGTTAAGAGCGCGCTCCAAGCAGGAGTTGCGCGGCGATGAACGACGCCATCGATGACACCATTGAGGCTGGCTTCGCCGCCGGCTCTGGGGCCGATGATGCGGAATGGGACGCCAGCCCCGACCTTAGCGTCATGCGCCTTGGCCGCCGTGCGCCGCCGCCGCTGCCGCTTGACGTGTTCGGGCCGATCTGGGCGACTTGGATCGCCGGCGCCGCCGAGGCTGCGGCATGCCCCCCGGATTATGTCGCGAGCGGGCTGCTCGCCGCGGCATCCTCGCTGATCGGCCACGCCCGATGGGTGGAGGCGACGCCCGGGTGGCGTGAGCCGCCTCATATCTGGCTCGCTAATGTCGGGGATAGCGGGACCGGGAAAAGTGGCGGATCAGACACCCTCAATCGCGACGTTCTACCCGAGATCGAGCGCCGCATGATCGGCGACTTCCCCGAGCGGTTGGCGACCTGGAAAGCCTCTGCCGAGGCCGATTCAGCGCGTCACGCCGAATGGCAAAAGGCGGTCAGGGAGGCCGCCAAAAGCTGCCTCTCGCCTCCTCTACCTCCCAAGCGCGAGGCGCTGCCGATCGAGCCGCAACCGCCGCGCCTGCGACAAACGGATGTTACGATCGAGAGGCTCGGCGCCATCCTCGCCGATGCCGCGCCAAAGGGCGTCGTCGTCATGCGCGATGAGATCGCCGGCTGGTTGTTATCCCTCAATCAATACAACGATGCCGGCCGGGCGTTTTGGATCGAGGCCTATGGAGGCCGGCCATATCGTGTTGAGCGCATCAAGCTCACTGAGCCTTTAATAATTCCCCGCCTCGCCGTTGCCGTTCACGGCTCGATCCAGCCTGAAAAGCTGGCCGAACTGTTCCGCGAAGCAGACGACGGGTTGCTCGCGCGCTTCCTGTGGACATGGCCGGACGCGACGCAATTCCGCCTCTCCCGCAAGGCTCCCGGCGTGCAATTCGCGATCGAGGCACTCGACCGGCTGCGCGCCTTAGAGCTTGTTCCCGCCAACGGCGATAGCCCGGCCCGGCCCGTCTATGTGCCGCTAGCCGAGGATGCTTTGCCGGACCTGGAAGCCTTCGCGCAAGACATGCAGCGCCAGCAGCAGGATGCGGGCGGCCTGATGCGTTCCGCCCTCGGAAAGGCGCGAGGCGTCGCGATCAGGCTGGCGTTGGTTCTTACCTTCCTTCGCTGGTGTGCAGAGGACGGCATGACGCCGCCGCCGGACGCGATCTCCGAGGAAGTTTTCCTCGACGCCTGCGATCTCACCTCGGATTACTTCATGCCCATGGCCGAGCGCGTCTATGGCGACGCTGCTGCCACGCCAGACCAGCGCCGCGCCGCGACGTTGGCCAGGTGGATATGGAAAACTCGGCCCGCCGTGGTGCACGTTCGCACCATGCAACGCGATGTGCGGCTGCCGGGCCTAACCTCTGCCGAGCCAATCCATGCCGCATGCGCCGAATTGATCGAAGCAGGCTGGGTAAAGGCACCTGCCCGTGCCGGCCTATTGGGTCGCCCCGCCGCACGGTATGCCGTCAATCCCGCCATCACGGAGGCGCCGCGATGAGCCGGTGGAGTGCACGCTTTCGCGCTTATCCCCCCCGTGACACAATTGACAAAGTTGACACAAGTCGGGGGGTGGGGGCCGGCAAGGGGGGTTTTGTCAGCTTTGTCAATTGTGTCAAAGGGGGTATAGGCGGAGAAAAGGCGCTCGCACCCCTCCCGCCGCCGCTCCCCGCCCCGACCGA
>JAKCCP010000237.1 GCA_021841985.1 Pseudomonadota bacterium
GGCGAGGCCGGCCGCCAGCGCCGGCGCCGCTGGGCGGAATCCGGCCCACCACGCGGACGGCGGCATTGACCGCTGCTTCATGCGAGAGCCTCCCCCAACGCCGCCGCTGGTGCTGTGGCAAACATCGCATCGAGCGGCGCCAGCGTCTCATCCCAGGCATAGCCGCGCAGCATCGCCGCCCGCGCGGCATGGCCCAGTCCGGGATGCCGCCCGGCGAGCACCGCCCGCGCCTCTCTGATCATCGCCGGCGCGTCCTCGGCGACCAGCAGATCGCGCCCCGGGGTCGCGGTGATCCCCTCGAACGCCGCCGGGGTCACGAGCACCGGGCGCGCCATCGCCATCGCCTCCAAAACCTTGTTCTGGACGCCGCGCGCGATGTGGAGTGGTGCCACGACGAGAGCGGCATGGGCGAGATAGGGGCGGGTGTCGGCGACACGGCCGGTGACGACCACCCCCGGACGGCGGGCGAGACGGCGCAGCGCCGCCCCCGGCCGCGCGCCCACGATGTAGAAATCCGGCGCCACCCCGCCCGAGGCCGCCATGCGCAGCGCCGGCAGCACTTGCTCGGCGAACCAGATCACCGCCTCTTCGTTCGGGCGGTAATCCATCGTGCCGGTGAAGACGATCGCAGGCAGAGCCCCGGGATAGGGATTGGGAAGGCCGAGATCGGGCGCGAAACGGGCGAGATCGACGCCGTTGGCGAGCGGTGTCACGCGCCCGCCGAGTTCCGGCGCCAGCGCCGCGAAATGCGCGCATTCCGCCGCCGAGACCAGCAGGGTCTGATCGAAATCGGCGGCGGCGGCACGCTCCAGGGCGAGCAGGGTGCGCGCCTCGCGGGCATAGAGCCAGCGCCCCGGCCAGGCGCTCGCTTGCGCGTAGGCCCGGAATTTCTCGGAATCGATATCGACCATGTCGAGCACCCGCCGCCCGCCCCGCCTTCCCATGGCATAGGGCGCCATCGCCGAGGAATAGACGAAAACATCGGAGATCCCGCCGGCAAATTTGTCTTCGACCCAGCGCGCGAGGCCGCGATGGTGGAAGTAATCGCGCGTCAGCGCCCGCCCCGGCCGCATCTTGGTGAGCGCCGCCAGCCGCCGCCAGCGGCGATGCAGCGGAAAACAGGCGAGATCGGCGCAGAATTCGCGCAAATCCGCGACATGCCGCCAATCCTCGGGCGCGTCGATCAGGCAGCCGAGATGGATGCGATGGCGGCGCGCCAGATGGCGAAGAATGTGAAAGGCGCGGATCTTCTCGCCCTTGTCAGGGGGATAGGGGATGCGGTGGCTGAGAAAAAGCAGGTCGGCCATGGCGGCTCAGCCGATCCCGCGCACGATCGGCGGGCCGAGGACATTGGCGAGCGCGAGCGGCAGCCGCTGCCAGGCGGCGATCATCAGGCGGTATTTCGGGTTGAGCGGGTTGTTGTCCGGGATCGAGGCGCCCGGCGCCAGGAGATAGCGATAGCGGAGCGGGGTCGGCGCGAACCCCCAGTTCTTCTTGAAGGAAAACGCGCCGGTGCCGAGCTTGCTGCGCCCGAAATCAAACAGGCGGGCGCCGCGCGCCGCCGCCTCGCGCATCACCGCCCAATACATGAAATCATTCGCCGCCCGCCCGCGCGCCCGCGCCGTGCCGCCGCCGTAATAGGGCAGCACCTCGTCGCGGAAATAGAAATTCAGCACCGCGGCGATCGGCACCCCGTCATCGAGGACGGTGAGGACATCGGCGCGATCGGCGAAGGCGTCGAGCAGGAGGCGGAAATAGCGGCGGGAAAAGACCGGGGTTCCGAGATTGCGCACGCTCTCGGCGTAGATGCGATAAAACGGATCGATCGCCGCGCCGATGCGCGAGGTCAATCCGTTGCCGATCCCCTTGCGCACCATCGCCCGCTGCTTGCGCGGGATCGCCTGTAGATTGGCTTCATCATCGGCGGTGATCGCCTTGCGGAAGGTGACATAGCGCTCCGGCCCCTCGACCCAGCCCTCGGCGAGCGGGGTCGCCGCGGCGGGCCCATGACGAAATTCGACGCTGGGAACACCGCGCTCGCGCATCCTGTCGGCGGCGTAGGCGGTGAGGGCGGCGGCGGCTTCGTCGTCGGCGGCGAGCGGGCCGCCATAGACGCAAAACGGGCTCGAGACGAGCGCCTGACCGAACAGCAGCGATGTCATGTGAAACAGCGGCAGGACGCCGACGATGGCGCCGTCGCGCTCGGCGAGCGCGTAAAGCGGCGCGTGGCCGAAGGCGCGCGCGATCACGTCGCGCCAGGCGGCGCGATGGAAAAACGTGCCCTCGGGGCGCGCGGTGACGAACGCATCCCAGGCCGCATCGGCGCGTTCGGTCAGCGGTTTGACGACGACCGCCATGCCGGATCAGGCGGCCAATTGGGCGGCGAACACGCGGTCCATCCGGTCCCAGGCGAAATCGCCGAGCAGCCGCTCGAGACGCCCGGCGGTCTTCGCGAGATTGACGTAATGGCGGAAGCGGGCGCGGCGCGAGAGGCCGGTGACACGCGGCTGGGCGGCGTCGATCTCCCAGGGATGGATGTAGAAAATCCCGGCGCGCCGCTCGCTGCCATTGAGCCGGGCGAGGCCCAAACGAAACAGCCGATAGGGCAGCAGCCGGAAATAGCCGCCGCCGGCGCAGGGCAGATTGCGCCCGAGCACGCGGATGGTGGTCATCGGGATCTCCCAGAGCGCGCCGCCATCGGGGCGGAACGGCGCGCGCGGCGCCTCCGGCATCCCATAAAGATCGTGGCGGATCGGATAGACGCTGGAGCTGTAGCGATAGCCCTGCTCGGCGAGCACCGTAAACGCCCAGGGGTTGCGCCGATTGATGGAAAAAGTCGGCGCGCGATACCCGGTGACGGCGACGCCGCCGATCTGTTCGAGAAGGGTCTTGGTGCGGGCGATATCGGCGGCGAAGGAGGCCGGGTCGAGGCGATCGACACGGATATGGTCATAGCCGTGGCTCGCGAGTTCGTGCCCGGCGGCGACGATCCGCCGCACCATCGCCGGATGGCGCTCGGCGATCCAGCCGAGGGTGAAAAATGTCCCGCGCACATCGGCCGCGGCAAAGCGGTCGAGAAGGCGCGCGACATTGTCCTCGACCCGGCAGGCGATCGCGTCCCAGTCGGCGCGCGCGATCACCCCGGACAGCGCCTGGACCTGGAAATAATCCTCGACATCCACCGTCATCGCATTGGCGATCGCCGCCGGCGCGCCCATCGCGCTTCCTTCCATCCGCTCTCCGGTCATCGCTTGAGGCCGATATCGGCGCCGAGCAGATCGAGCAGACGCTCGAACACCCGCTCCCGGCGCGCCACCACCTGCTCCAGGGCTTGCACGCGCTGGAGCAGATCGAACACCATCGACACCTGCGGCTGCGCCGGCAAAGCGAGGGCCTGGCCGGGCTCGGGCGTCACCGCGACCGGCGTTCCGGCGCCGAGATCGTCGTGCAGTTCGCGCGCCGTGGTGTCCACCATCGGTTCGCTGATCAGCGCTGTCTCCTCGAGCGCGCCATAGAGCAGGACACGCGAGCACAGCCGGTTGATGCGGCGCGGCACGCCGCCGGTATGGCGATAGACGGCGGCGAAGGCGCCGGCCTCGAAGCTCGGATTGCTCCCCGACCAGCCGGCGGCCTTGAGACGATATTCGATATAGGCGCGGGTCTCCTCCTCGTTCAGCGGGCCGAGATGATAGGAGGCGAGGACGCGCTGGCGGAGCTGGTCGAGATCGGGGCTGGCGAGCGTGCGGCGGAATTGCGGCTGGCCGAGCAGGACGGTCTGCATCAGCGCATGCCCGCCATCGGTGATGTTGGAGAGCATGCGCAATTCCTCGAGCGCCGGGATATCGAGATTCTGCACCTCGTCGACGACGAGAAGGGTGCGCCGCCCGCCGGCGCGATGGCCGCGCAGCATCGCCTCGAAATCGCGGAGCAGCGTCGCCTTGTCACCGCCATCGATCCCGAACGCGGCGGCGATCAGGCGGAAAAGATCATTGCCGGAAACCTGTGTCGTGACGATGCGCGCCAGCACATAGCTCGCATGATCGAGTTCGGAGGCGAGACGCTCGACCAGCGTCGTCTTGCCGGCGCCGACCTCGCCGGTGATGATGATGAAGCCCTCCTCCTGCGACAAGCCGTAGACGAGATGCGCGATCGCGCGGCTATGCACGCTCGATCCGAAGAAGAAACGGTGATCGGGCGTGAGCTGGAACGGCGGCAGGTCGAGCTTGTAGTATTCCTGGAACATCCAAATTCTACTTGCTGAAGCCTACTTGAAGGTTTTGGTCAGCCCGATCGTCACCATGTTCGCGGTCGCGCTGACGCCGGGCAAATTGCCGAGAAACTCCATATACGTATATGTCGCCAAAGCACTTAACGTCGGGCTAATGGTGTAGGTCAGGGACGTGGATCCGGTTATGGTGGTGAAAGTCTGCGCCGGCGTGCCGGCGACATAGAACGACATCGGCCCGCCGGTGAGCGACGAGGTCGCGGTCAGGTCATCGGAAATCGTGTGGGTCCAGCTCAGCGTGCCATAGGACATGCGATCGGAATAGGAGAGGATGCCGGGGACGGTCGCGATCGAATAGTCGGTCTCGTGGCTGACGGTGAGCGAGAACGTATCACGGTCATAGGCGGTGGTGAGGCCGGCATTGAACAGCTTGGTCTCGAGCAGCCCTTGCTCGAGCGCAAAAAACGGGTTGGCGACGGCGATCGGCGCGCCGGTCGCGGTCGAGGTGGTCTGCCCGTTCGGCAGCAGCGTCGAATTGGCGAGGTTGTTCTGGATCGCCTGCGGCGCGGTATCGAGATATTCGGTGTAAGTGGCGTTGATCTTGGTGCGCTTGGTGAGTTGGTATTCGCCGTCGAGATAGGGATAGGTGAGGCCGTATTTGTGGCCGTAGGTCGCGATGATGGTGCTGTC
>JAKCCP010000006.1 GCA_021841985.1 Pseudomonadota bacterium
CCTCTCCCTCCATTCAGAAAGAGGCAACTCTACAAGTGGCCGGTTTTTGCCCCGCCACGCAGCAGCACTGCGCCGCCGCTACATGGCCTACTTTTCCACCGCCGCGTACAGAAAAGATTTGGAGCAACGCTGCTCCGCTGCCGGTGTGCCGTTCGTACGCTTGCAGCGCGGTGCTCCGCCGCCGACCTTCCCCTTTGCGCGCTTTGGCATCAAATGGACCGCTGGCACGGCCGGACCCAAGGCGTCACGCAGGGCGACCAGGCGATAGTGCATGCCTGCCGTCCCCATTCCCGGCGACGAGGGCGAACATGCGCGCGGCATTTGGAAGAAATTGGGGGGGAGTCGGTCTTCGCGTCGGAATAGAGCAAGGACATCTATTGATCGCTTTCCCTCTATGCGACGTTCACGCCATACGCATCTCGAGTTTCTCCTTCCGCTCGCGCCAATCTGGCATAACGCGATTCAGAATCTCAAAGAACTCTGGTCCATGGTGAGGTATGGCGATGTGGCACAGTTCGTGCGTGATAACATAATCAATCGTATCCATCGGCGCCTCGATCAGCCGGCGATTCAACAACAGGCGGCGTGATGGGGACATCGAACCCCATCGCTGCCTGAAGTGGCGAATGATCAATCCCTTGGGCCGAAAATCATCGGGCGCAGGAAAGCGCAGAAGGTTCAATTCAAGGCGCTCGGCGAATTTAGCGTGCGCACATTCGCGATACCACGCCTCAACAAGTTCTCGTGTGACATCGGCGCGATCCGGCCTGTGCGTTTGCACCACGATAGACCCGCGCGCGAGTTTCACCGAAGCCTGAATGTGGGGCACCACCTTCAACCGATACTGGCGGCCGAGATAGAGATGCGTTTCGCCTGCCACATATCGGCGATCGGGCGTGCGCGGCAGGAACTGATTGAAGTATCGCTGCTGACGCTGAATCCATGCAGCGCGCTTGCGCACCTTGGCTTCGATCGCCGCGAGCGGCGTGTTCCGCGGCGCAGCGACCACGACAGAGGCGTCAGGCTCGACAGCGATTTCCAGCGTTCTACGCTCGCGGCGCACGATGGCGAAGGTAATGCGGCTTTCACCATACTGGATGCTGTGACACTCCGTCTTCATCCTGGAAAGCGCGCCCGCGCGAGGTCCATAATCTTGAGTTCGATATCGTCCATCACCTCGACCGGCAATTCGATGCCGCGCTCATCGCGAAGTACGTCGAAAAAATAGTCGTCGATGGCATTGCGCATCTTGTTTTGGGCCATGTCGTTCGACCAGACATCAACGATATGGTGGGTTTTTATGATGCCGATGATCGCGAGAGCAATCTCGGCAACCTCATCCCCGCCGATTGGCTTACCGTTAGCCTTCGCGAGCGTGCTTTCGAGGATGCCAAAGAATGCCTGCCCGTCGTCGTTGCCCTTGATAGCGTCGGGCACCGCACGGCCTCGATCCTTGCGCGCAACCTTACCCGCCAGATCGAGCACATTCTTGAGGTAATCGCGCTCCGAGATCCGCTTGGCCCGATAGTCGCGGATGGTCTCCTCCAGCAGCTCCGAAAAGCTGCGATAAAACGTCGGGTCCTCGTCCATCTTTTCCGTGATGGTTCTGCGTGTCGCGCTGGCGATTCGGTCAGCGCGCGACGCTTCGGAGACACCGGTCTCTTCCACGACGGCCTTCAGGGCGTCGGGGTCGTTGATGTTGACCATCTCGATGATCGTTTCGGCCGGCATGGCGACGACATGGTCGTCGAGCAACTTTTGGATCTTGGGCTCGAATTCCCGGACATCGACTGTCTCCTGGTAGCGTAGCTGAACCGAGCGCCGCAGTTCCGAAAACTGTTTCCAATCCCGCTTCATGGCCTCGATCTTTGCCTCCGGGAAGACATCGAGCAGCTTTTCTGATGACAGCGAAATATGCAGGCAGCGGCTAAACGCTTTCAGCAGCTCATAGAAATCGTGTCGGATGGCCTCGTCGGCCAGAAACTGTTCGAATTGCTCCATGTCCCTTTTGTTTTTGACGGGCTTAAACAGGTCCCAGAGCTGATCGTGCAACTGCGGCAACTTGCGGATTTCCTCGCGAATATCATGGACCGTGCCGGCGAGGTCGGCGTCCTCGAAGCCCTCGAACGCGCTGTACGTCGTCAGGGCGGTATCCAGTTCGCCGAGCAAGCCTTCATAGTCGATGATGAAGCCGAACTGCTTCTCGGTCGCGCCCTCCTCGCAAAGCCGGTTCACGCGGGCGATCGCTTGCAGAAGATTATGCTCGTGCAGCGGCTTGCACAGATAAAGAACGGTGTTCCGTGGCGCGTCGAAACCAGTGAGCAATTTCGAGACGACGATCAGAATTTCAGGATCGCCCGAGCCTTTGAATGCCTCGATGATCTGCCGGTTATAATCGTCCTCGGTCTTGTAGCGGCTCATCATCTCCGCCCAGAAGGCGCGCACGAGGTCCTTCGATTCTTTGTCTACCTCTTCGTTGCCCTCGTTGTCATCGGGTGGCGAGATGATGATTTCGCTGGTGACGTGACCGATCTCGTCGAGCACCTGCTTGAATCGGACCGCGGCGGCCTTGGACGGCGCCACCAGTTGCGCCTTAAGGCCGGTGCCCTGCCAGTGCCGGCGGAAGTGTTCGGAAATGTCGAACGCCTTGGCCCGGATGGCCTGTTCGGTTTTCGACAGCGCGCCCATGCGTGAATATTTACGCTTGAGATCGGCTTTCTGACTGTCGGTAAGGCCTTCGCTGATCTTCTCGAACCACTTGTCGATCACACCGCCATTGACCTGCTGTTCGACCAGCCGCCCTTCATAGAGTAGCGGCACGATAGCCCAATCGGCGACAGCCTCGTCGATCGCGTATTTGTGGATCAGGCCGCCGAAGGTCGCGAGGGTGTTTTTGTCTTTCTTCAGCAGCGGTGTTCCGGTGAAGCCGAGATAGCAAGCCTTGGGCAGCAGCCGGCGCATCCGCGTGGCGAACCGGCTGTGGCCGCCATAGCGGCCGGTTTGCGAGCGATGGCTCTCATCGACCAGGACGAAGAGATTGGCGTCTTCGTCCACGCCCTCGGCGGCTTTGGCGGCGGTATCGAACTTGTTGATGATGGTGGTGACGAGCGGTGCCCGTTTGCGGATCAGCTCGATCAGATGCGCGCCGCTGGTCGCGCGGATGGGCTCCAGTTCGCAGGATTTGAACGTGCCCTTGATCTGCTTGTCGAGATCATCGCGGTCGGTGACGATCAGAATGCGCGGGTTGGGTATGGCCTTATCCAGCGCCAGCGAGCGGCCCAGCATCACCATGGTCAGTGACTTGCCGGAGCCTTGGGTGTGCCAGATCACGCCGCCCTTGCGCCTTCCGTCCATAGTGAACTGACGAACGCGCTCCACGGCCTTGCGGATGCCGAAGAACTGCGGATGGCGCGCGATCTTGCGGGCGCCGCCGTCGAACACGGTGAAGCGGCGGATCAGGTCGAGCAGGCGTTCCGGCCGGCACAGCGCATGAAGGGCGCGGTCTTGCGCCGTGACGGCGCGCGGACCCTCGGCGGCCAGCGCTTCGAAATGCGCGCGGGCGAAGGCGAAATCGCCCGAGAACACCGCCTCTGCCTCGGCTGCCGTCAGGCGGCGGTTGGCCAGGGGGGCGATGGTCTCGTCGCGGTCCTCCTCATCCCGCCAGGTCTGCCAGAACTGCCGCGGCGTGCCGACGGTGGCGTAACGCGCCTCTGCGCGGTTCATGGCCATGAGAAGCTGCGCGAAGTGGAAGAGTTGCGGGATGTTGTCTTCGTTCTGGTAGCCGATCAGTTGGCTGCCGGCTTTTTTCAGGCTTTCGGTCGGCCGCTTGTTCTCGATCACCAGGAACGGGATGCCGTTCACGAAGCCGACGATATCGCACCGCCTCGTCTGGGTGCTCGCCGTCCGCTCCACCGACAGTTCGGCCGAGACATGGAAGAGATTGTTCGCGGGTTGCTCCCAATCGATATAGCGGAACGAGTAGGATTTGGCATCGCCCTGGATCGTCTTGGTGATGGTCGTGCCGAGCACGAGGCTGTCGTAGATATCCTGGTTCGTCCCGCGCAGGCCCTTTTGGCGGTCCGGCGTTGGTTTCAGCCGGCGGATGGCCTCGTGCGCGTCCTCGAGGTCGAAGGGATAGGTTCGGTCGCGATAGGTGAAGGCGTTGATCTTCAAAAGCTGGTCGGCGAGGACGTCGTCGAGCACCACGTTGCGCAGCCGCCCGCCCCTCAGGCGCAGGGCCTCGGCCTGGGATAGCGGCGTGTATCCCAGCGCCACCAGCATTTGCAGCGCGGGGATCTGGGACTGATGCTTTTCGGCGGCGTCGAAGGTCATGCGGCGGGCTCCCGCCCCCGGGGGAACTTGCGGGAAAGGGATTTTGGGGCCATATCATCGCCAAAGGATTGGGAATTCCCTGGTCGACAAACGGGCTCTGGAGCTTCCGGGGCCCTTTTGTTTTTTCGCGTTTGCCAGGGGCTTAAGGGAAGCATTTGATCTCCTTGAGCTTCGGGCGGATGATGTCGAAGGCCCGGTTCTGCTGGCCAGGGCGGAGTTGCGACAGGGCGATTGGCCGGGCGGTAAGGTCCGCAAGCTGCAAGCCAGAGGCGTTGGCCGCCTTGGGCATTAAGACCGGCTGGAAATCGAACTGGCTGAAGTTGTGACGCTTATTGCCCCAGCGGCCGCAATTCCCGGCGATCCGGCGGAACTCGAGCTCAAGCGCCGAATCCTCCCTTTTTCCCCGACTCTCGAAGATCACGTGCACGGTCTTGTCGTGCTGGTTTTCGGCGGTGAGCATTCCGTGCAGCCGTTCCATGCAGAACAGGAGTGCGATTTCGTACGGGTTCCAGGGATTGGTGTATTTGGTCCGCAGTCTTCGTTTATCGATCACCGAGGCGAAGATGGTCATCGGCGCGGCTTCGATTAGGGCGTTCAAGCCGTTATAGAACCGTTCCCGCAAGGCGCGGTCGGTCATCAGGATGGCGAAGGGGCCCTGGCTCTTGCGGATTTCGTGTTCGTGGAGAATGACGGCATCATGGCCCCAGATGCCGAATTTGAAATTCTTCACCGCGGGCACGACCTGGCCCGCATAGTCGCTTTTGCGCATCACGCAGAAGGTCAGCGCGAAGACCGGGTAGCTCCGGTCGATGATGACAAGGCCGTGGTCGCCGCTCTCGTCGGCGTAGACGATGAAATCCGAGAAGTCAGGCATCGGATTTGTCCACCCGCACCCGCCATTCACCCGTCAGCAGCTTCTGCGTCAGGCCGCGCTTCTGGCGGGTGAGGGCTTCGAGTTCGGTGCCTAGAAGACCAATCTCTTGTTTCGCGGCCGTGAGGGCCGATGCGATCGCTTGTTGTTCCGCCATAGGGGGAACCGGCACTTTGCAGCCGAAGAAATCCTCCGGGTTCAGGTTCAGGAGGCCGTCGTTTCTGACACCGGAATTGATCAGGCGTGACAGCTGGTGGTTCAGGGCGCCGGTGGCGAAGAGGTGCGCAAAGAACTCGTGGTTCAAGGCCGCGTTGAGCGCAAAACAGAAGTAAACGAAGGGAACAAGCGCAGTCGGACGGTCCAGCGGGAAGATGCAGCCATAAGGCGCGGTGAGGGAATTGCCCTTGTTGTAAGCAAACTCTCCTTCATGCAGCAGGATGTAGCGATCAACGCTACGGCCCGCCATGTCGCGGCTAAACTTGTCGGATTGCAGACGAAAGCCGGACTTAGCCGAGATCGTCATCACGGGGTGATCGCCGCCGCTATTCTCGCGACGCACACGAGTCGAGATGGCTGACAGCGGCCGCTGCTTCCACCTGCCACGGAAAGCTCGGCCAATACCGAATAGCTTTTGCGTCAGCCCCGTCAACTGATCGCGCTTCGCCGCCCGCAGCGCCTCCAGCTTTTCGATGGCCTCGTCCCAAGTGCGCAAGATTTCGGCGATCTTGCGCTGTTCTGGGAGTGGGGGGAGAGGAATTTTAATTGATCCGAGGGCATTGGCATTGAGCCCCGGCATTGTTCCACCGTGTGCGCGACGCTCCAACAGCCTTCGGATCTCCGCCGACTCAAGAAATGTAATTACAAACGATGGATCCGCAATAGACCTATCGAGGGCAATCCGCATTAACCGTGGATTTATAATACCCGGCTCCGCTCCAGAAGGTACAAGAAAAACATTGCCGACAGTGCCCATCATAGTTATAAGAATATCTCCAGGCTCAACGGAACAACTTTTAAGTTCATCAAACATTTGTTTTGAAATATAATACCGTTCAGCATTTACATTTTTACTGACGACTTCTTGCTGGCCGTATAATTTAAAGCCAGAAAAGACATAGCTGTCTTTCGTGACCGCAGATCCGAATGGCCCAGCCTTCAACACTGGTCGCGATTTGCCACCGAGCTCGTCGAGGCGGTGCCATGTCCAAGCACTATTCACACCTTTCCCCCCGTCTTCCGCCCGTTGGCGGCCTTCTCCACCTCCTCGAGTTGGGGAATGTCCGCGTCATCCGCCGCCAGCGCCTCGGCCGCGCGCCGGTTGGCGTCGAGCGCCTCGAACCGCTCGGCGGCCAGCTTCGGCGCCACATCCATCCGCCGCCGCCCGGCAGGGGTCAGCACGTCGCGTTCGTTGAAGAACAGCAAGGCATCGAGATTGTCGGCCCCTTCCGCGCGGGAGGCCGGGCGGGGGCGAAGGGCGTCAGGTGTCACGGAATCCATGACAGCCGAGCCGGCCGGATACGCACCGCCCATGCGAACCATCCGGAAATCCCGGAGGGTTGCCGGCGCGTGATGCTCGCCCTCAGACATCGACGCCCAGCTCCTTCAGGTATCCGGCCATGCGCCCGCGCACCTCGGCCAATTCGGCCTCGATCGCGTTGATCTGCTTCTGCAGGGCGGCGACGTCGATCTCCGCCTCCGGCTCGAACGTGTCCACGTAGCGGGGGATGTTGAGATTGAAATCGTTTTCGGCGATCTCCGCGGGGCTCGCGCGGTGCGAATATTTTTCCACCTCCGCCCGCGTCGCATAGGTTTCCAGCACGCGGGCGATGTGCGCCTCGTCCATCACGTTCTGGGTCTTGCCGGGCGAAAAATCCTTGCTGGCGTCGATGAACAGGACGTCGCGGCGGGATTCGTTCGCGCCGCCCTGCTCGCGGGAGCGGTCGAAAATCAGGATGGCGACCGGGATGCCCGTGGTGGTGAACAGGTTGGCGGGCAGGCCCACCACCGCGTCGAGCAGGTTTTCCTCGATCAACGCCTGCCGGATGCGCCCCTCGGACCCGCCCCGGAACAGCACGCCATGCGGCACGATGACAGCCACCCGGCCGCTCTGGCGCTTGGCGATCTCGACCATGTGGGTGATGAAACCGTAATCGCCCTTGGATTTGGGCGGGATGCCGCGCCAGAAGCGCTTGAACGGATCGGACTCGGCGCCTTCCGCCCCCCATTTGTCGAGACTGAAAGGCGGATTGGCGACCACCACGTCGAACTTCATCAGATGGTCGCCCTCGACCAGGGCGGGGCTGTTGAGCGTGTCGCACCATTCAATGCGCGCGGCGTCCTTGGCGTGGAGAAACATGTTCATCCGCGCCAGCGCCCAGGTGGCGCCGTTCACTTCCTGGCCATAGAGGGCGAAGTTGTCCGAGCCCACCTCCTCGGCGGCGCGGATCAGCAGCGAGCCGGAGCCACAGGCCGGATCGCAAATCGTGTCCCCGGGCTTCGGCGCCGCCAGTTTCGCGAGCAAGCGGGAGACGGCGGAGGGGGTGTAGAACTCGCCCGCCTTCTTGCCGGCGTCGGAGGCGAAACGGGAGATCAGATAGATGTAGCACTCGCCGATGATGTCCTCGGTGACACGGCTGGGGCGCAGGTCCAGGGCGGGCTTGGCGAAGTCCTCCAGCAGGTTCTTGAGGCGGCGGTTGCGATCCTTGACGCGGCCGAGATTGGCTTCGGAGTTGAAGTCGATGTTGCGGAACACCCCTTCGAGCTTGGCGCGGTTGGTGTCCTCGATCCGCTCCAGCGCCATGTTGATGCGCTCGCCGATATCGGCCTCGTTCCGCGCTTCATAGAGGTCATAGAAGCTGGCGCCTGCAGGCAGGACGAAGCGCTCCCGCTCGAGCCGACGCCGGATGCGCGCCTCGTCGCCGCCAAATTGCTTGCGGTAGGATTCGAGGTGGTCGTTCCAGTGGTCGGAAATGTATTTCAGGAACAACATCACCAGGATGTAGTCCTTGTACTGCCCGGCATCGACGACGCCGCGGAAAGTGTCGCAGGCGGCCCAGGCCGTCTGGTTGACCTGTTGCTGGGTGAGCTGATCATTCATTGCGCCGTTCCTTTTTTCGTCGCGCTGCCGCGCTTTCTGCCCGCTCGCTCGACGAGGAGCAGGCTTATCATCTTTCGTCGTGCTTCGGCGGCGCGCTCCGTCAGCTCCCGCTCCCGCGCTGCCAGGGCGTCGATGGCGACGATTCGTCTCTGCGTCGCGATGTCCGGGATGTCGAGTTCGAGGTCGTCGAGGCTCGACCGGGGGATCATCCGGATCTTCGTGCCGCGCGCGGCGGCATCGAAATGGCGCTGGGCCGGGGCCTGGTTGATCACCCATGCGAGATAGGCGGGGAGGACGATATCGGCCTTGGGCCGCAGCACCATCAGGGGGAGCACTGCCAGGGCGGGCTCGCGCAAGCGCTCGTCCAACGCCGAGGCCGTGTTGCGCTCGCCCCGGGAACGGAACACGACGTCTCCGGCGCGCACGAAATACCGGTCGGCCAGATCGTCGAGATGGACGCGCGTGAGGCGCTCGGGATCGACGGCGCCTTCGGGGGAGATGTCGCGTAGCTGGATGGCAAGCACGCCCCCGGCGGCCGTCGGCTCCAGTCTGCCGCGGGCGGTGTAGCCGGTGTGGATGGCGCAGGCGTCTGCGAGTCGCATTTATCTGTCTCTGTAGGTCACTCTACAGATAATGAACTGGTGCGGGCGCCATGTCAATATGCTGTAGGACATTCTACAGCGAAATTAGGTGTGGGCTAAAGGTTCCGGCGACGCCGCGGCTTTACCGCGCCGCGTCCGAGCTCCCATCGGAGGATGCCTGCGCCGAGATTATCCACCGAAGATCTACTGTCGCGGCATCATCGCCGCCGCCTATCGCGCCGGGGAACGGCGCCGCGACCAGCACCTCGGTCAGTGGCACGACCCACGTTCAATTCCACCTTGTGTTGTGCCGTGACGTGAAACTTCTCCACGACGCACGGGCGTCACGAAAACGTTATCAAAAGGTTAATAATGGCGGTCCCAGGTAACGATGGTTTCGTGCAATTATTCGTCTCACGAACGCTGTCCCGTGCTCATTGGCTGGGTTTCCGATGGAACGCGCCCGAGGCTCACGATCGGGAAGAAAAATCGCCACGAAGATCAGGTGGCCCTTCCTTTTTGTGTCTTCCCTCGTGCTGCTCTCCTGCGCCACCAACAACGGACAGCCCAATTCGGGGAATGGCGGCACGTCCGCCGCCGGGGCATTTTGGGGCACGATTGAGCAGGATCTTGCCAGCCTGACCGGGCCGAAAGCGCCGCCCAAGCCACCATCATCGCCCACGCCCGCCCCTGACCCGGCGCCACAAAACAAACGGTGGGGCGCGGCGAGCGTGTGGCAAACCAACTTCACCGCCGATGCCTGCCCGCGCGGCACCACTGGCAGCGCCTGTCTCCCGCGGGTGATGGCGCGAGAGCATGCCTCGCCACACGCCATCGCCTTCGCGCGCGAGACCAGCTTCAACGGCTATCTCAGCGCATTCCATGCGTATGGCGTCGTCGATCTCGGGAGCGTCACCTATCCGTTTTTCGCCAACGACAACGAGGCGCCAGTGCTGCTCAACGGCACGCCGCCGATCCTCGATGTCTGGAAAACCGCCCGAACGGTCGATCTCAGGGCCGATCCCGCGCTCCGCGCCCTGCTCGCCGGCGCGCGCGGCCTTGCCCTGAGTGACGAGCCGCCGAAATTTTTGAGCGAGCACACCCGCCCCGATGGCGGCCAGAGTTTCCTGTTCCAGATCGAACTCAGCCAATGCCACGCCTGCGCCCCCGCCGCGCGGCCAGTGCTTGCCTATGATTTCGACAAGCAGGGGCGGTTTCTGGGGGCGAAGGTCAGTCCTGTAAAAAACGTGCCATAAAAAATAAAATCAAGGAGAGGAAAATGGAAATCAGCTTACCGGGTAATTCTGAATGGTACAACACTGGAATCGCCGTCACCGCAGGTGAGCACATTATTATTACGGCAAGCGGTCAAATTTATATAGGAGACGTTAGTGCTGGTGAGCCGAACGTCAGCAATTATCAAACTGCGGCGGGCGATCCTAATACGACGACTTCTGCACAAGGCAACGGATTTGCTGCTCCTGGATTGGTTCCCTGGTCTCTCGTCGGGAAAATTGGCAATAGCGGTTCTCCAATCGAAATTGGCGCTGGCACGACCATTGCGGCAACCACTTCCGGAGAATTATATCTAAGCGCAAATGACAATAATTTTGGCGACAATTCGGGATCATGGAATGTTATAATTTCAGAAAATAATAATACAGAAATTTCTCTATCAGGAGCAGATATAAGCGTTTCCTACACGGTGGGCGGCCCGGCGATCTCAATTGATCCAAATTTGGGTATCAGTGATACCACTGCCACCGACTTGGTCGGAGCTAGCGTCGCAATAAGCAATGGCTTGCTCGCCGGGGACAGGCTCAATTTCACCAGCCAGAACGGTATCACCGGAAACTTCGATAGCACGAGCGGCGTGCTGACGTTGACCGGCACCGCGAGCGTTGCCGATTATCAAACGGCGCTCGACTCGGTCACCTTCGGCTCGGCGGCGGCCGATCCAACCGCAAACGGGACAGATAAAAGCCGCACTGTCACCTGGTCGGTCAGTGACGCCAATGGGTCGTCGCAGCCGGTCACCAGCACGATCGATATTCAGTCTCCATCCCAGCCAACGCCTGCTAAATTCGAGGAAATCTCGGGAGGTGGTGTTCTTAGTCAAAACGGCAACAGCTTTACTCTGGATCTCGGGACTCTTGATGCCGGTGCAAATCCTCTGACGATTGATCTCGGCGTCCTCAACACCTCAGGATCCACAGATCTTCTATCGGGTAGCTTCAGCATTTCCGGAGATAGCGCCTTTTCGAACAGCGGTTTGGGGTCGTTCAGCAACATTGCCGCCGGGCAAGCCGATGCCGCGCCCACTGTTATGCTCAGCGCCGATAACGTAGGAACCTTCGCTGAGACAGTAACTCTGGCTCTGACGACCACGAACGGCGGCGGTTCTTCCAGCGCGCTACCTGCTGAAACGCTTACCATTACGGGGAGCGTTGAAAAATTAAGCATTCCTTCGAACGGGACAATTCCTCTTCAGCCTCCCGGAATTAATGGCGCCGACACTACCGGCGGAACGCTGCAAATCACCTCCGGGACTGGTAGTTTCACGTCGATCTCACAGGAAAACCTGACCCTGGATGTTTCCCCCGGCGCCTCGTTGAGCGGCACGGTAACGCTGGCGGCCGACAATCTCGGGCCTTCCTCAGATGTCGCGCCATTGATCGACACGCCATCCTGGGGCGATCCGGCAACCAGTTATCAGACGATAAACAGCTGGATTCCTTCCGGAACCTCTCAGCAGAGCGCATCGATTTCGCTAACGGCCCCGACAACGCCCGGCACTTACCATATTATCTTTGCATATGAATGGGAAATTGGCGGTGACCATGTGGCGTCGGCGACAAATTACCCGTTGGGGTATGACGTTTGGACCGATGGCAACGAGATCGCTGAACTCAACGCCACCCAAGTGGCTCAGGCCCAAAGTCTGGGTTACACTACGAATACTTGGCTCTTCGTCACTGGATATGAGCCCCAGTTTGTACCCGCTGATGCAATCACGGTTGTCGTCGGGGGACTCACCGCGAACCAACCCCCGACGATCGGAGATGTTGGGAACACTACGACCTATACGTCCGGCAGCGCACCGGTGGCAATAGATTCCGCCCTCACGGTCAGCGCTGGCCAGGCGACAGACATCACAGGCGCGACGGTTACGATCAGTTCGGGGTATATTACGGGCGATACGCTTGATTTCACCAACCAGAACGGCATCAGCGGCAGTTTCGATAATACGACTGGTGTGCTGACGCTTTCTGGCACCGCGAGCGTCGTTGATTATCAAAAGGCGCTCGATTCCATCAATTATAATTCAGCCGCATCCAATCCTACGGCAAGCGGAACCGATACCAGCCGCACCGTCACGTGGTCGGTCAGTGACGCCAATGGGTCATCGCAGCCGGTCACCAGCACGATCGATATTCAATCTGCGACTCAGCCAGTGCCGACGCTGACGGCGCTGACCGCTTCGCCGGACACGGGCGACATCACATCGGGCCACAGCATCGCATTCACGCTTGATCTCAGCGCTGCGGTGACGGTGTCCGGCGGCACGCCCGATCTCATCCTGAATGACGGCGGCACGGCGGCGTATGACGCGACGGCGTCAGGCGCGACGGACCTAGTGTTCGATTACACCGTGCAATCCGGTCAAAGCACCGACGCGCTGGCCGTCTCCACCCTCGACCTCAACGGCGCCAGCATCGCCGGCGCCGGGGGAAACGCCGATCTCAGCAACGTCGCGACCAGCTTCCCGAACCTCGAGGTCAACGCCCAGACGACAACCGCACCGCTCTCGATCAGCGGCGCCGGAAATACCGTGACCTATACCGCCGGGGGCGCGGCGATTACGGTGGACCCGACTCTCAGTGTGAGTGACAGCAGCGCCACGGATCTGACTGGCGCCAGCGTTGCCATCAGCCAGGGTTTCCTTTCCGGCGACACACTCGATTTCACCAACCAGAACGACATCAGCGGTAGCTTCGACGCCGCGACCGGCGTGTTGATGCTGTCCGGCACCGCGAGCGTTGCCGATTATCAGACGGCGCTCGACTCGGTCACGTTCAGCTCGGCGGCAGCCGATCCGACCGCAAACGGGACCGATAAAAGCCGCACCATCACCTGGACCGCAAGCACGAACGGAAACTCAGCCGCAGCCACAAGCACCATCGACGTTAGCGCCGGCAGTTCTCCCAATACTGGCTCATTGGACATCGTGCTAGCCAGTGGTGGCAGCTGGACGCTAGATAGCCCCGGCACGTATTCCTATGATGGTACCATCGACATCGGGTATGACAACGGCGCGCCGATTCTAACCGTGGCCGGCGGCGTGACAATCGAACCAAGCGAAATTATATTTGCTACTGACGCTGTTGCCACCGCGATCATCTCTGGGCAGACGATCCAACTCGCCACCGGCGGGTTTGATATGAATTTTGGGGGAAAATCAAATCCTCTTTCGGCAGCCGACAATTTTCTTGCGGGCCTTCCACTCACGATAACGGAATTGCAGCTTACGAATAACGGCATTGATGCTACGTTCAATCTTTCATTCGGCAGTTTGCTGGGCGATGCCGCGCTCGAAAATCAATCTGTTACGATATCGAGTTCCGGAATAGAATTTGGTTCCACCGGAACCTTGGAAATTCCAAACATTCCAAGCATGGATTTCTTCGGCCTGTTCACCGCCGATTTGAGCGATTTGGGCCTGTCTATTAATTCGAACGGTTCCGAGCTGAAAATCTCGGGCACTGCCAACGTGACCGCGGATGTTGCCGATGGTACGGCGTCGTTGAACCTCGATTTCAATGGTCCTGACAGTTATATCGCAATTTCAGATAACAACGGCGCGCCTTCGGTTCAATTCAATGGACCGCTTGAAGCCACGGGCAATTTCGTGGTTTCGGAAGGATGGACTCTCGCCGATATGAGTCTAGCGATTGATCCAACGAATCATTCTATTTCCGGATCTGGTAGTTTGCTCTTGCCGTTTGGCTTCGGGGTTGATGCGACCGTCGATTTAGTCACCAATCCGCTAGAGCTACAAAGCGTCGGCGCGGGTGTCTATTCCATTGATACACCGATTTTAGACACGGGTCTTTTCTTGACTGGCATCGCCGGTGATCTCGGCAATCTATTGTCTGGAGAAACTCCCTACCTGGAGGGCACTTTTGACATCTCCGTTGGGCCGGTGGCAGAGTTATCGTCGGGCCTTACCGTCGACGTCTCAAATTTTGTCGCGAGCGGTACTCTGGATTGGGGGCAGGCATTTCAAACCAATGTAAGCGGAGATTTCGGGGCGATCGATTCTTCCACATTTGGAAGCATAGAACTCGCGACTTTCACGGGATCGACGACCCTTAACTGGCCGATAACGTCGTTAAGCGCAAATGTGAGCGTCAATGTCTTAGATGGACTTTTCACGGGATCGGCGAGTTTCACTGAAAACCAGTACGGCTTTACGGCAATCGCCGATGGATCGATCCAAATTCCCCAGACAATTTCTCTATTTGGTGACAACATATCGATTCCATTCATTAGCGGCATGACATTGGCGAGCGGAGGATTCGAAATCAATTATAACGCCGCGGATCCCACAGACGCGAGCGATTTCATTGAGGTGTGGGGGACACTCGCCGGTTTTATAATAGCGGGCATAAAAGTTGACTTCAATGGCAGCTGGGAATTTGTGAATTCCCAACCTTTAGCCGCAACCAGTGGAACGACGGCACAGGCGGCGTTGGCATCCCCAACTCATCCTGGCTCTTCGGCGGCATTTTCGCCGCAGGCCGCGTTGTCAGCAGGATCGTCGGTTTCATCGACATATTCCCTCCCGTCCGGTCTGCAGGCGTTGGTACTGACTGCTGCGTGGTCAAACGCCGGGGTAACGCCGACGCTTAGCGTTGTCGAGCCCAATGGTACGATAGTTCAGCAGAGCGATTTCGCAAGATCCGGTATTTCGGACATCCCGAGTCTCGATACGTCAACTTCGCAATCGTTGGCCGTGATGGCGCCGCAGGCAGGTAATTGGCAGTTGGTGGTCAGCAACGAAGCGGAAACCGGTCCTGTCACCTTTTCTGCTGATGCTGTTTCGAACGCGGCTACCCTGTCGGTTGCCACGCCCGTTGCCGAAAGCAGCGGAGCTTGGGCTTTCAATTGGACAGCTTCCAATCTGCCAAGCAACGCAACGATCACATTTTATGCGACCACGAGCGGCTCCGATTTCAATGGTGTGCCGATTTCCACCCCCATGGCCATCACGGGTGATAGCGGCCAGTTCATTTGGAATGGAACCGGGGTAGCGCCAGGATCCTATCATGTCTATGCTGAAATTGACGGAAGCAACAGTATTCCGGCCGATGCGTTCGCGGCAGGGCAATCGGTCGCGGTTGATGCGGAAGCGAATCTGGCTGTCACGTTAACGGGAACGTCCGGTCTTTTGCCGAGCAGCGGCAATCCGCTTGTTCTCGAAGTGCAGGTTGTCAATGCCGGCCCCGCGACCGCAGATAATGCCGTAGCATTGCTGCAAGTTCCCTCTGATTTCAGCGTGGTACCAAACCAACCCAATATCGTACAAGACGGCAACGAATGGCAGATCAACCTCGGCAACATTTCTTCAGGGGGCACTATCGCAGCGCATGTTACGCTTACTTCTGAAGTTACCCCAAACAATTCGTCGGCAACATTCAGTGTCAACGTCGACTCGGACACCTTTGACAGCACACCGAAGGCGAGCAGTGCGAGTCTTTCAATAGGAAATGGCAGCGCCACGTTAAATGCTGGCAACGGTACAATCGATTTCGATGGGACGATCATTGCAGCGAGTTCGCTGACGGGACCAATGGACATCTCGCCTGGCGGATCACTGAATGATGACGGCCATAGCGCCACGATGGGCGTGCCCGTTATCTTTTCCGGCAACGGCACGATCTCGGCCGTTTCAGGTACGACGCTCGCGCTCGATGGCGCGGTCACCAGCGTTGGAACGCTCGCGCTCGACGGCACTGTGGATATGCCGGATTTTTCCAACAGCGGCACGATTTACGCGGAGAGCGGCGCCGATACCATCGGGGCCATGGCGAAGAATATCTGGGTCTCAGCCAGCCCCTCAGCCGCGCTCACGTTCCTTGGTGACATGGGCGCGGCGACGGTCTTCGGCAACGGCGGCGGACTTTTCGAGGGCGGCGCGGGCGGCGGTAATGTGCTGGTGGCGAACGGCGGCGCGTCGACCATTCTCGGCAGCACCGGCGGGGATGACACGCTGGTCGGCGCGCAGGGCACGGCGATGATTGCCGCGACCCCCAATGATCTGGTTTTCGCCGCGAGCAACGGCGGCGAGGACACCGTGTTCGGCACAGCCTCCGGCTCCGACACACTGGTAGGTGGCGATGGCGCAGCGACGCTGGTCGGCAGTACCGGCAATGACGAGATGTGGGGTGGAACGGGCCGCGACATTTTGTTCGGTGGCACTGGCAATGAAACCTTGGGGGGCGGCACCGGCAATGCAACCGTGGTGGCGGGGACCGGCGCCTCAACCTTGGTCGGTGGCTCAGGGAACCAGGAATTCGTCGGTGCGGCGTCCGGGGAGGCGACGGCATTTTCGGGTGTTGGCAACGCGACGTTGTTCACCGGCGGTGAGACCATGACTGTCGTGCTGCAAAACCCCAGCACTACGCCGGATATCGTTGTGCTGCAGTCAGGCCACGCGACAATCTGGGGCGCGTCGAGGGGAACGGATATCTATGATGTGATCAAGGGCACGGCGGGAGGGCAGGATCTGATCATGGGGTTCAAGCCGGGGCAAGATATGCTAAATTTATACGGTTATCAGACGGGGGCGGCCCAGCTTTCTTCGTCCGCCGGAAATGCTGCATTGGCACTGCCTGATGGGACAATCATAACCTTTGCGGGTATCTCACAAAGCCATCTCGCCGCAAGCATTCATTACGGATGATTTCTTGTCAAGTCATAGCCAGGCCTGTAAACTATTTAACTCGTGACGGTTCACTCGCCGTTCAGCAGGCGACGGGCTGGAGAGTCAAATGTTGGAGGTTGCTTGTCCCCGCAACCACTTCTACATAGCTCAATCACCGTTCCGGTCTAATCACGGTCGTGTCTCGGATGATATGGAAATTGCTTTCGGGTCAAACAAAGGCATTGTGAGGACCGATATCCGAGACCGTGCCGCGCAGCGTCAACAAATAACTCGACTATTCTGCGGAACGAAGCATTACTGTGCTCATACGGCGGGGGGCGGAACTCCGACGGGGTGCCCGACCTGGTGTCGGGCTTGGGCTGGTGGGAGCGCCGCAATTCAGCGGTCGGTCCTACAGGAGATCTCTCGCAATGCCATCTCAGAAGCCGCTTACTCCCACGCAAATCACAATTCTCAGCCACGCCGCCAAGCGGCGGGATCGGGCGGTGCTGCCGCTGATGCTCGGCACCAAGCTGACTGGCGGTGCCTGCACCAAGGTGCTGACTGCGCTGCTCGCGCGCGGCCTGGTCGAGGAGGTGGCGGCCGACCTCGCCCGGCTGCATGGCGCAAGAGCAAGCCCGGTCAGCATGTCACCCTGCGCCTGACCAACGCCGGCATGATCGCCGCCGGAGTTGAGCCGATCCCAGAACATATGGGGGTTCAGCCGGAACCGATCGGGGCAACCATGGTCCCGGCCATGCCCTTGAAGTTGCCTGGCGGCAAGCTCGGCGTGGTTCTGGCGGCCCTCGGGGCCGACGACGGCGCCAGCATCGACACGCTGATCGGCCTGACCGGTTGGCTCCCGCACACGACGCGCGCCGCCTTGACCCGCTTGCGCCAGCGGGGCTTTTCGATCACCCGCAGCATCGTGGATGGCCGCACCCTCTACCGGTTGACACCGCAGGCGGCAGACGCTGACCATGCCGGGTGAGCCGATGCCCGCACCCACCCTGCACGGCAGCCTGGAAGCTGCCCTGGCCACCATCACTCAGGCCGACACCAAAACCCTGCAGGCCGAGTGGCGGCGTCTCCACCGCGCGCCCGCACCACCAACCCTCAGCCACGACCTGCTCCTGCGGGGCATCGCCCACAAACTCCAGGAGGCCGCCTTGGGCAGCCTCCCGCCAGCTTCCAAGCGCAAACTGGCTGCGTGCAAAGATGAGGCAGACGAGGAGAAGCGGTCAGGCGGTTGCGCTACCCCCGCGGTCCGCCTGAAGGCCGGCGCCACGCTGCTGCGCACCTGGCATAGCCAAACCCACACCGTGCAGGTCCTGGAAGACGGCTACGAGCATCAGGGCCAGCGCTACGCCTCGCTTTCCCACATCGCCAGGGCCATCACCGGTGCCCACTGGTCGGGTCCTCGCTTCTTCGGACTGACCAAGCGCCGCGGCCCATCGGGATTGGGGAGCCGCGCAGATGCATAAGCCCAAATCCGCCACACCCGTCCGCTCAGCGCCCCGCCGCTGCGCCATCTACACCCGCAAATCCTCCGAAGAAGGGCTGGAGCAGGAGTTCAACTCCCTCGACGCACAGCGCGAAGCCTGCGAGGCCTATATTCGCAGCCAACGCCATGAGGGCTGGGTGCTGCTCCCCGGCTACTACGACGATGGCGGCATCTCTGGCGGCACGCTCGAACGCCCAGCCCTGCAACGCCTGCTCGCCGATATCCGCGCTGGCCAGATCGATCTGGTGATCGTCTACAAGGTCGATCGTCTGACGCGCTCGCTTGCCGACTTCGCCAAGATCGTCGAAGTGTTCGATGCCCAGGGTGCCAGCTTCGTGTCCGTCACCCAGCAATTCAACACCGCCACGTCGATGGGCCGGCTCACGCTGAACATGCTGCTCTCCTTTGCCCAGTTCGAGCGTGAGGTCACCGGCGAGCGCATCCGCGACAAGATCGCCGCCTCCAAGCGCAAGGGGATGTGGATGGGAGGCTCCGTGCCACTCGGCTACGACGTGCAGGGGCGCAAGCTGGTGGTGAATGAGGCGGAGGCTGACACCGTCCGCCACATCTTCCGGACTTATCTGGCCCTGGGCTCGGTGCGACGGCTCCAGGCCCAACTGGCCTCGGATGGCATCCGCAGCAAGTTGCGGCCGACAGCCGTCCACCCGAAGATGCGGGGAGGCCGTGAGCTCGGCCGCGGTGCGCTCTATCTGATCCTGAGCAATCGGATTTGCCGTGGGGAGGTCGTCCACAAGGACCAGGTCTATCCGGGCGAACACGCAGCGATCATCGACCCGGCGCTGTGGGATGCGGTGCGGCACGTCTGGATGAGAATCGCCTCGAACGGACGTCAGGTGCCCGCGCTCAGAATCCCAGCCTCCTCGCCGGGATGGTAATGGATGACCGCGGCGAGCGGCTCATCCCGACCCATTCGGTGAAGCAAGGGCGTCGCTACCGCTACTATGTTTCCAAGTGTTTGCATTCCGGTGGAAGCCCGGGCGGCAGCGGGATGCGCGTCCCTGCCGGCGATCTGGAGACCGCCATCAGCCACCGCGTGGCGGCCTTCCTGGGCGATCGCCCCGCGGTGTTTGCTGCCCTGCGGAACACCATCACCGACGCGGCCGCCCACCACCTTCTGCTTGAACGGGCCGAGCAACGCGCCAGCGCGTGGCCAGAGCAGTCCCGGCCCGATCGCGACCGTTGCCTGCGCGGCCTCATCGCGACCGTCAGCATTCACCCCAATCGGGTGGATCTGCTCTTGAAACAGGGCGCGCTGCTGACGCTGCTCGGCCTGCAACAGGCACCTGGGCAACCGAACGGCACCGACGAAGTGCTGATCTCACTATCGATTCCTGTGGCACTGAAGCGGGCTGGCCTGGAGATGCGGCTCCTCGTGCAGGGAGCCAAGGATAATCGCGCACCCGATCCGACACTGATCAAGCTCATTGCCCGTGCCGCCAAATTGCGCGACGACCTTCTAAAGGAAGGCCTCTCAATGCGGGCTCTCGCCCAACGAGAGAAGCTTAACAGCTCCTATGTCTCGCGCGTGATCCGGCTCGCATTCCTCGCCCCCGACATCGTCACCGCCATCCTCAAAGGACGCCAGCCGATCGAACTGACCGCCGAAAAACTGGTACGCGACAGCCGCCTGCCACTCTCCTGGGCGGAGCAACGCCAGCAGCTCGGGTTCGGGTAACGCCACCCAGGGCAAACGCACGCGACAGGCAACCCAACCCCCCGGCACGCCAGCGGGGCTGCTCATTGCCGGCCAGTCAGGCGTGTGTCGTTTGGCCGCGACCAGACCACGATGCTGGGGACCGCCGGAATAGCCGTTTGAGACACCGGCGACTTTCCCGCCGGAAACGGCGGACCGGAAAGCTCTCCCACGACCACCAAGCTAATGCCAAAGCGAAAGAATGGCGGCACGTCGCGGAGCTTCCAGAGAGGTCATGTTAGAGACAAAAATGAATTATATCAATGAGTTACTCTGGCGGAGGGAGGGGGATTCGAACCCCCGGTACGGGTTTACCCCGTACAACGGTTTAGCAAACCGCCGCCTTCAGCCACTCGGCCACCCCTCCGGCGACCCGATCGCGGAGTCTTCTCCTCCTAGGTCACTCGCCCAGCCGCGTCAATTGCCGGGGCGCGCGGCGAGGGTGGCGGCGATGCGCGCGGCGAGACGGCGGGCGAGCGCCTCTTTCGGCATGCGCGGCCAGGTTTCGGCGCCCTCGGCCGTGATCAGGAACACCGCGTTCTCCGCCCCACCCATGATGCCGCTTCCGGGGGAGACGTCGTTGGCAAGGATCCAGTCGCAGCCCTTGCGCCGGCGCTTTTCCCCCGCGTGTTGAGCGACGTGCTCGGTCTCGGCGGCGAAGCCGATGACCAGGCGCGGGCGATCGGGGCCGGGGGCCGCGAGGGTTGCGAGAATGTCGGGATTGGGCGCGAGCCGAAGCGCGGGCGGCGTGTCCGACGCGGTTTTTTTCATCTTTTGCCCGGCAATACCCTCCACCCGCCAATCGGCAACGGCGGCGGCGCAGACGGCGATATCGGCGGGCAGCGCCGCCCGCACCGCCGCCAGCATCTCAGAGGCGGTCTCGACATGGCTCGTGGTGAGGCCAGGCGGGTCGGGCAGGGCGACCGGGCCGCTCACCAGCGTCACCCGCGCGCCAAGTTCGGCGAGGGCGGCGGCGATGGCGTGGCCCTGGCGGCCGGAGCTGCGATTGGCGAGATAGCGCACCGGGTCGATCGGCTCATGCGTCGGCCCGCTGGTGACGATCGCGTGCCGCCCGGCGAGTGGTTTTTCGTCCTCAAGCAGTGCTGCGATGGCGGGGAGGATCGCCGCCGGCTCGGCGAGCCGGCCCGGGCCGTATTCGTGGCAGGCCATCTCGCCCGCCTCGGGGCCGATGAAAGCGATGCCACGGGCGCGGAGGGTGGCAACATTCGCGACCGTCGCCGGATGCTGCCACATCCGCACATTCATCGCCGGCGCCACCAGAACCCGCTTGTCGGTCGCGAGCAGCAGGGTCGAGGCGAGGTCATCGGCCAGGCCAGCGGCCATCTTGGCCATGAGATCGGCGGTCGCGGGCGCCACGACCACCAGATCGGCGGCGCGCGAGAGCTGGATATGGCCGATCGTGGCCTCGTCGGTGAGTGAAAAAAGATCGCTGTAAACCGGGCTTTCGGCCAGCGTCTGGAGCGCCAGGGGTGTCACGAACGCGGCGCCGGCCCGGGTCAGCACGGGCGTCACGCCAACACCTTCCGCGCGCAGCAGGCGGACCAGCTCAAGCGCCTTGTAGGCGGCGATGCCGCCCGCGATGATGAGCAAAATCCGCCGTCCCCGAAGCGCCATCAGAGCCGCCAGCCGGAATGGATGGCAACGATCCCGCCCGTGAGGTTGCGGAAGCCGACGCGGGCGAACCCGGCGTCCCGCATCATCGCGGCCAGCGTCTCCTGATCGGGAAACATGCGGATGCTCTCGGCGAGATATTGATAGCTCCCGGCATCATGCGCCACGAAACGGCCGAGTCTTGGCAGTACGCCGAACGACCAGGCGTCATAGGCGGGCGCCAGGGCCGCCACCTGGAGGCGGCTGAATTCGAGGCAGAAAAACCGCCCGCCGGGGCGCAAAACGCGCCGCGCCTCGGCGAGCACCGCCGGCTTGTCGGTGCAGTTGCGCAAGCCAAACGCGATGGCGACGCGCTCGAAGGCGCGGTCGGGGAGCGGCAGCGCCTCGGCGTCGGCGACGAGAAAATCGAGCCCGCGCACGATCCCGCGCTTGAGCGCTCGGCCACGCGCGATCGCCAGCATCGCCGGGTTGATGTCCGAGAGCAGCGCCGCGCCGCCCCCGCGCCGCAGCCAGCCGAAACTGATATCGCCGCTGCCCCCGGCGAGGTCGAGCAGCCGCTCGCCGCGACGCGGGGCGAGAAGGTCAAGGAAGATGCGCTTCCACACCCGTTGCAGCCCGAGCGACATCAGATCGTTCATCAGGTCGTAGCGCGGCGCGACGCTTTCGAAGACGGCGCGCACCATGCCCTTCTTGGCTTCGCGCGGCACGGATCGAAAGCCGAAATCGACGGTCTTGGGGGTGGGATTGTCGCTCATCATGGAGCGTGTATAGCCTTCCCCACATCATGCCGGAACTGCCCGAAGTGGAGACCGTGATGCGCGGCATGGCGGGGACGCTCGCCGGGCGCGTGATCCGCCGCGCCGAGCTGCGCCGCGGCGATCTCCGCCGCCCCGTCCCGCCCGGTCTCGCCGCAACCCTTAAGGGCGCGCGGGTGATCGGGTTTCGCCGGCGGGCGAAGTACATTCTCATGCGGCTGGCGGGCGGAATGAGCGTGATCTGGCATCTCGGCATGTCGGGACGGGTGGTGCTGCGCCCGCCCGGTGATAATACCCCGGAGCCGCGCCATCTCCATCTGCTGCTCGAAACCGATACCGGCTGGCGGGTCGGGTTGGTCGATCCGCGCCGCTTCGGCCTGCTCGACCTCGTTACCACCGCCGAGGAGGACAGCCATGCGCTGCTGGCGGGCCTCGGCCCCGAGCCGCTCGGGGACGATTTCACCCCGCCCGCGCTCGCCGCCGCGCTCGCCGGGCGACAAACCCCGATCAAGGCGGCGCTGCTCGATCAGCGGGTAGTCGCGGGGCTCGGCAACATCTATGCAGCCGAAGCGCTCTATCGCGCCGGCATCAGCCCGCAACGGCTGGCCGCGACCATTCCCGGCGCGCGCGCCTCGCGCCTGGTGCCGGCGATCCGCGAGACCCTTCGGGAGGCGATCGCGGCGGGGGGGTCGAGCTTCAGCGACTACGTCCAGCCCGATGGCGAGCTAGGCTATTTCCAGCATGCCTGGCGGGTCTATGGCCGCGCCGGAGAAGCCTGCCCCACCTGCCCCGGGCGTCCGCGCTGCGCCGGCATCCGGCGGGTGGTGCAGGCCGGGCGGAGTTCGTTCTATTGTCCCCTCCGGCAACGCTGATGAGAGGAAACGTGAGATGGCCGAGATGATCCTGATTGAAACCCACGGCAAGGTCGGGCTGATCCGCCTCAACCGCCCCGCCGCATTGAACGCGCTCTGCGATCCCTTGATGGCGGAACTCGGCGCGCAGCTCCTGGCTTTCGACGCCGACCCGGCGATCGCCGCGATCGTGCTCACGGGGTCGGAAAAAGCCTTCGCCGCCGGAGCGGATATCAAGGAGATGCTGCCCCGGCGCTACCCGGATGTGCTGTTCAACGATTTCATCACCCAGTGGGAGACCATCACGCGGATCAAGAAACCGGTGATCGCGGCGGTCGCCGGGTTTGCCTTGGGCGGGGGCTGCGAGCTGGCGATGATGTGCGATATCGTCCTTGCCGCCGATACGGCGAAATTCGGCCAGCCCGAGATCAATCTCGGGGTCATCCCCGGCGCCGGCGGCACACAGCGCCTGACGCGCGCGGTGGGCAAGGCGAAGGCGATGGAAATGATCCTCTCGGGGCGGATGATGGACGCCGCCGAGGCCGAGCGCGCCAATCTCGTCGCCCGTGTCGTGCCCGCCGAGCAGCTCATCCCTGAGGCGCTCAAGCTCGGCGAAAAACTCGCGACCCTCTCGCCAGTTGCGCTGATGGTGGCCAAGCAGGCGGTCAACCGGGCCTTCGAGACCACGCTTTCCGAGGGCGTGCGGGTCGAGCGCTCGCTGTTCCTGCCGCTGTTCGGCACGCCAGATCAGCAGGAGGGCATGGCGGCCTTCGCCGAGAAGCGCAAACCCCGCTTTGGCCAGAGCTGAGCCCGCGCTCGCCCTCTCCCGCGGCGGGATCGCGCGGCTGATCCCGCATCAGGGCGCGATGTGCCTTCTGGAGCGCGTGATCGCCTGGGAGGTGGGGCGGATCGTCTGCGCGGTCGTGGCGCCCGAGGCGCCCGATCACCCGCTGCGCCGCGCCGGCGCGCTCTCGGCCCTGGCCGGGGTGGAATACGGGCTCCAGGCTGCCGCCCTGCATGGCGCGCTCCATGATGGGGCACCGCAGCAGCCCGGATTCCTCGCGGCCCTCAGCGATGTCACCCTCGCCGTCGAAACGCTCGATGGGCACGGCGCCCTCTGCGTTGAAGCCGCGCTTTTGCACGCCGATGGTCGCGGGCTGATCTATCGTTTTTCCCTCGGTTGCGGGGATGCCGGGAAAATTCTGCTCGCCGGGCGGGCGGTGATCGTGCTGCCGGCGCGCGCGACGGAGCCGCCATGAACGAGGCCGCGCCGCGCCGCGCCCTGGTCACCCGCGCCCTGGTCACCGGGGGGACGAGCCCGATCGGGGCGGCGATTTGCCGCCGGCTGGCCGCCGATGGGTTCTTCGTCATCGTCCATGCCCACACCGCGACCCCCGCCGCCCAGGCGCTCGCGGCAAGCCTGAACGGAGCCGCCTGCGCCGCCGATCTCACCGAGTGGGAGGCGAGCCGCGCCGCGTTCGAGGGCGTGCTCGCCGCCCATGGCCCGGTGCAGGTGATCGTCCATAACGCCGGCATCCATCAGGATGCCCCGCTCGCGGGGATGGATTTTACCACTTGGCGGCGGGTGATCGAGGTGTCGCTGCATGGTTTTTATGCCGCGGTGCAGCCGCTTTTGCTGCCGATGATCGGCACCCGCTGGGGGCGGATCGTGGCGATCTCCTCGGTCGCCGCGAAGCTTGGCAATCGCGGCCAGAGCAACTACGCCGCCGCCAAGGCCGGGCTCGAGGGCGCGGTGCGCGCCCTGGCGCGCGAGGTCGCGAGCCGCGGCATCACGGTGAACGCGGTGGCCCCAGGGATCATCGCAAGCCCGGCCACGGCAAGCTTCGCCGCAGCCGAAATCGCTGCCCTGGTGCCAATGAAGCGCCGGGGGAAACCCGAGGAAGTGGCCGATCTCGTGGCCTTCCTCGCCTCCGACCGCGCCGCCTACATCACCGGCCAGACGATTGCGATCAATGGCGGGATGGCTTAACCCGGCTCATGCCGCGTGGCAGCATCCGCGTCAGCACGTCGTCGCGCCAGAGGAAATGGTGGATCAGCGCCGCCGCCGCGTGCAAGGCCGCGAGAGTAAGAAGAGCGATCGCGATCGTGCCGTGGATATCATTGATGCGCTGGGCGAGCGCCTTGCTGGCGGCGAACGGGGCGGGGATGGTGAAAAGACCCGGCACGCCGAGCGGATCGCCCGCCGCCCAGCGGTTGAGCGGCCCGGTGACGGCCATCGCCAGCAGCAGCCCATAGAGTGCGCCATGCACGGCGCGCGCCGCCAGCGCCAGGAGCCGCGCGCCGGGCGGAGGGGCAAGCCGCCGTCCGGCGGTCAGGCGCCAGAGC
>JAKCCP010000137.1 GCA_021841985.1 Pseudomonadota bacterium
ACGTGCCGGAATTCCTCGAGGTCGATCACCGCGCCATGCGCGGGCGCTTCGTGCGGGCGCCGAAATTCGCCGAGGTGCCCTATCCGGTGCAGATGGAGCCGCATCTCGTCGTCGAATATTATTCGCGCTGAGCGGCGGCGGGCGGCGAGGATGGACAAGCGGATGGTGGTGGTTACCGGCGGCGGGCGCGGCATCGGCGCGGCCGTGTGCCGCCGGCTCGCCGCCACCGGCCATCCCGTCGCGGTGAATTACGGTCATGACCGCGCCGCCGCCGAGAGCGTGGCCGGCGAGATCGTGGCCGGCGGCGGCCGGGCCGTGGCGATCGGCGCCGACATGGCCATCGAGGCCGATATCGTCCGCCTGTTCCGCGAGGCGGAAGAGGCGCTCGGCGCGCTCGGCGGCCTCGTCAACAATGCCGGCGTCACCGGGCCGATCTCGCGCGTCGAGGCGATCACCGCCGAGATTTTGGCCCCCGTGCTCGCGATCAACGTCACCGGGGTCTTCCTCGCCGCGCGCGAGGCCATCCGGCGGCTTTCCACCAGACATGGCGGGGCGGGAGGCGCGATCGTCAACATCTCCTCGCGCGCCGCCGGATTGGGCGGCGCGGGCGAATGGGTGCACTACGCGGCGAGCAAGGGCGCGGTCGAGACCTTCACTTTGGGCCTCGCCCGCGAGGTGGCGGCGGAGGGCATCCGGGTCAACGCCATCTCGCCCGGCCTGATCGATACCGAAATCCACGCCCGCGCCGGCCTGCCGGATCGGGTGACGCGGCTCGCCCCGGGTGTGCCGCTGGCGCGCGCCGGGACGGCCGCGGAGGTCGCCGAGGCGGTGGCGTTTTTGCTCTCGGAGGCCGCCTCCTACATCACCGGGGCGATTTTGCCGGTTTCTGGCGGACGCTGAACATGGATCTCGCCGCCGAGGTGGCGCGGCGGCGGAGCTTCGCCATCATCTCGCATCCCGATGCCGGCAAAACGACGCTCACCGAGCAGATCCTTAAAGCCGGCGGCGCCATCCAGCTCGCCGGCCAGGTGCGCGCCAAGGGCGAGCGCCGGCGCACCCGCTCGGACTGGATGGCGATCGAGCAGGCGCGCGGCATTTCGGTCGTCACCTCGGTGATGACCTTCGAGCATGACGGCATCGTCTTCAACCTGCTCGACACGCCCGGCCACGAAGATTTTTCCGAGGACACCTACCGCACGCTCACCGCCGTCGATTGCGCGGTGATGGTGATCGACGCCGCCCGCGGCATCGAGGCGCGCACCCGGAAACTGTTCGAGATCTGCCGCCTGCGCGATATCCCGATCCTCACCTTCATCAACAAGATGGACCGCGAAAGCCGCGACCCGTTCGATCTGCTCGAGGAAATTTCCAACACGCTCGCCCTCGATACCGCGCCGCTGAGCTGGCCGGTCGGGCGGGCGGCGGGGTTTGCCGGCACGTTTGATTTGCGCACCGATGGCTTCGCGCTCGTCGAGCCGCTCGGCCCCGATGACCCGCGCCGCGCCGCCTTGGCCGAGGAAGTGGCCCTCGCGCGCGCCGGGCTCGCGGAATTCTCGCCAGCCGATTTCCGTGCCGGCCATCTGACGCCGGTGCTGTTCGGCGCGGCGATCAAGGGCATCGGGGTTGCCGATCTGCTGGCGACGCTCGCCGCCCATGGCCCGCCGCCGCGGGCGCAAAAGGCCGTGACGCGCGTGGTGGCGGCGACCGAGCCCGCGCTCACCGCGCTGGTATTCAAGATCCAGGCGAACATGGACCCCAACCACCGCGACCGCATCGCGTTCGCCCGCATCTGTTCGGGCCGGCTGGTGCGCGGGATGCGGCTTCGCGAAGTGCGCTCGGGGAAAACCATTCCGCTCACCGCGCCGCAATTCTTCTTCGCCCGCGAGCGGGCCTTGGTCGAGGAGGCCTATGCCGGCGATGTCGTCGGCATTCCGAGCCATGGTGGCTTGCGCATCGGCGATACGCTCACCGAGGGCGAGGCCTTGCGTTTTACCGGGGTGCCGGCATTCGCGCCGGAAATTCTCCGCCGCGTGCGGCTCGAGGACGCGCTGAAGGCGAAGAAGCTGCGCCAGGCGCTGCCTGAACTCGCGGAAGAAGGCGTGGTGCAGCTGTTTCGCCCGCGCGATGGCAGCCCGCCCTTGGTCGGCGTCGTCGGCGCCTTGCAGCTCGATGTGTTGCAGGCGCGTTTGCTGGCCGAATATGGTGTCGCCATCGGCTTCGATACGCCGCCTTTCGCCCTCGCCCGCTGGATCACCGGGCCGGGCCCGGCGCTCGCCGCCTTCATCGCCCGCGAGCCCGGCGCGATCGCCGAGGATGTTGATGGCGACCCGGTATTTCTCGCGACCTCCGCCTTCATGCTGCGCCGGACCATCGAACACACCCCCGCTCTCGCCTTCCACGATCTCAAGGACACCGGCGTAAGCGCCTCGGCGCTCGGCTAGCCCCGCCTTCGGCGAGGGACATGTGGAGAATTTATCTCATCAAACCGGAAGGGATTGCAAAGGCTCCGCCTTTGCTGGGGTCCAGGGGCGAAGCCCCTGGCCTTAGCTTTTACTTCTACCGCAGCGCCGCGTTGAGTTTTTCGAGCGCGGCGGCGCCGGGAACGAGGGCTGCGTCATCGAGCGCGTTGAGCGGCGTCTCGACCGTGTTGAGATGCTGGTGCAGATCGCGTGGCTCGGGATCGACATAGAGCAGGCCGGTGACGATTTCGCCGGCGGCGTGGTGGCGCTGCATGTGGTCCATCGCCGCCACCCGGTCGTGCAGGTCGTAATCGTCGGCGAGCTTGCGCAGACGCAGCCAGGTGCCGTCGTGTTGCTGCACCATTTCCACCGTGCCGGGGGCGTAATCGACGGTGATCTCCTGCCGGCTCTCGATGACGTCGAGGCGGTTGACCACCTCGTTATGCTCGCGCACGAAATCGTAGCTTTTCGTCGAACCTTCATGGTTGTTGAAGGCGACGCAGGGCGAGATGCAGTCGATGAAGGCCGCGCCTTCGTGTTTGATCGCCGCCTCGATCAGCGGCACGAGCTGTGCCTTGTCGCCGGAGAAGCTGCGCGCGACGAAGGTCGCGCCGAGTTGCAGCGCGATGCCGACGAGATCGATCGATTCATCGGTATTGATCACGCCGCGTTTTGATTTGGCGCCGCGATCGGCGGTGGCGGAGAACTGGCCCTTGGTGAGACCATAGACGCCATTATTCTCGACGATATAGACCATGTTGACGCCGCGCCGGATGGCGTGGGCGAACTGGCCGATGCCGATCGAGGCGGAATCGCCATCGCCCGAAACCCCAAGATAGATCAGGCTGCGATTGGCGAGATTGGCCCCGGTCAGCACCGAGGGCATGCGCCCATGCACCGAGTTGAAACCGTGCGAGGCGCCGAGGAAATAGGTCGGCGTTTTCGACGAGCAGCCGATCCCGGAGAGCTTGGCGATGCGGTGCGGCGGCAGATCGAGCGCGAAGCAAGCGCGCACGATCGCGGCACTGATCGAGTCGTGGCCGCAGCCGGCGCAGAGCGTCGAGATCGCCCCCTCATAGTCGCGCCGCGTGTAGCCGAGCGCGTTCCGCGCGAGCCCGGGGTGGGAAAGTTTCGGCTTGGGCAGGAATGTCATGGAGCTTCCTCGGGCAGGGTCGCGGGGGCGAGGGTTGCGGCGATGGCGGTGGCGATGAAGCGGGCGGTGATCGGCGTGCCATCGAAATGGACAACGCGGATCAGTTTCGCGGGGTCAATTTCGAGTTCATTGATCAAAAGCGTGCGCAACTGGCCATCGCGATTCTGTTCGACGACGAAGACCTGTTGGTGGTCGGCGATGAAGCGCGCGACATCGTCGTGAAACGGGAAGCCGCGCAGCCGCAAAAGATCGAGCGGCAGCGCGCGCGCGGCGAGCAGGAGAACCGCCTCGTCCATCGCCGGGCTGGTCGAGCCGAAATAGATCGCGCCAAACCGCGCCGGCGCGGGGGCCGGGCGGGCGATCGGCCGGGGCAGCAGGTGCCTTGCCGTCGCGTGCTTGCGCAAGAGGCGCAGCATGTTGTCGGCGTAGGCGGCGCCGTCCTCGGTGTAGCGGGCGTAGCGGTCTTTCGAGGTGCCGCGGGTGAAAAACGCGCCGCGCGTGGGATGCGTGCCGGGATAGGTGCGATAGGGAATCCCGTCACCATCGACATCGAGATAGCGGCCGAACTCCTTCCCCGCGTCGAGATCGGCCGCGGTCATGACCTTGCCGCGATCCATCCGCTTCGTATCGTCCCAGGCGAAGGGCTGGCAGAGCCGCTCGTTCATGCCGATATCGAGATCGAGCATGACAAAGATCGGCGTCTGCAAGCGATCCGCGAGATCAAAGGCGAGCGCCGCCATGGTGAAACATTCATGCGGATCCTCGGGGAACAGCAGAACGTGCTTGGTGTCGCCGTGCGAGGCATAGGCGCAGGCGAGGATGTCGCATTGCTGCGTGCGCGTCGGCATGCCGGTCGAGGGGCCGGCGCGCTGGACATCGAAAATCACCGCCGGGATCTCGGCGAAATAGGCGAGGCCCAGGAATTCCTGCATCAGGGAGATGCCCGGCCCGGAGGTCGCGGTGAAGGCGCGCGCGCCGTTCCAGGCGGCGCCGATCACCATGCCGATGGAGGCGAGTTCGTCCTCGGCCTGAACGACGGCGAAGCGATGCCGCCCGGTCGCCTGATCGATACGGAAGCGGTGGCAGTAGCGCATGAACGCCTCGGCGAGCGAGGACGAGGGGGTGATCGGATACCACGCCGCGACGGTCGCCCCGCCATAGAGCGCACCGAGCGCGGCGGCGGCATTGCCGTCGATCGCGATGCGATCGCCGACCGCGGCGGCCGGGCGCACGCGAAGCCCGATCGGGCAGGGAAGCTGCGCGCGGGCATACTCCCAGCCCAT
>JAKCCP010000132.1 GCA_021841985.1 Pseudomonadota bacterium
GCAGCCGATGATCGGCGGCATTCTGGCGACCGCCGGCGGCCTCGTTTTCACCGGCGAGAGCAACGGCTTCTTCAAGGCCTATGATTCGCAAACCGGGGCCGAGCTGTGGCGCTTCCAGGCCGGCGCCGGGGTGAACGCCCCGCCGAGCGGCTACAGCGTCGAGGGTCGGGAATACATCGTCGTCGGTGCCGGCGGCAACGCGCAGGTGGATGCCAAGCGCGGCAACAACATCATCGCGTTCACACTCGACTGATCTCCTGGCCTGACGTTTTGGCGGGCGGGATCGGCAAGGATCTCGCCCGTTTTTCTGTGAAAGAGACGAGATTGCCCCCGATGCCGACCTGGATCTTGGTGGTTTTTGCCGCTCTTGCCGTCATTCCCTCCGCCCGCGCCGACGGTATCGCCGAGAAGGCAACACTTTGCGCCTCCTGCCACGGCGAGAACGGCGTGCCGGTGGATCCGAAAATTCCGGTGATCTGGGGGCAGAACGCCGGCTATCTCTACGTCGAATTGCGGGATTTCAAACGCGGCGCGCGCGCGAGCGAGATGATGGCGCCGATGGTCGCCGATATGCCGCGCGATGAGATGATGGCGCTCGCCGAGTATTTTTCGAAAAAGCCGTGGCCCAATCTCGGCCGGAAGCCGGCCGACGCGGCCACCGCCGAACGCGCCCAGGCGGTGGCCAATTCCGCCCAATGCTCGCAATGCCATCTCGCCGGTTTCCTCGGCGCCAGTCTGGTGCCGCGCGTCTCCGATCAGGGTTTTGACTATCTTCTGGCGACGCTGGAAGCGTTCCGCTCCGGCGCGCGCGCCAATAATGTCTGGATGACGGATTTGATGAAAGCCTATTCGGACGAGGATATGAAGGCGCTCGCGACCTATCTCGCCGGGCTTTGACCCGCCGCGTCGCCGGCATGGTGATTTTCGCGCCCGTCGGGCCGGCGCCGGTAGCAAAATCTTCACGCGATTGCCATTTTATCAGGCGAGCAAGATGCGGTAGCGATCACCGGGCATGAAAATCATCAGTTGGAATTTGTTGCGCCTCAAGGGCGCATCACTCGCCGATGTCGCGGCGCTGATCCACCGGGAGCGGCCGGATGTCCTGCTGATGCAGGAGGCGACGGCGGCCATCGACCCGCTGCCGCGCGAAATCGGCGGGCATTACGCGCGCACCCCGCTTCCCGGACGCATCCACGGCCTCGCGGTCTGGAGCCAGGCGCCCCTGCCCCACAAGCCGCGCCTGCTCTGGCTGCCGTCCGGCACCCTCGTCAAGCGCATCAGCCAGATCATCGATCTCGGCGAGTTCACCCTCGCCAATGTCCATCTCTCCCATGGCCAGGTCTTGAACCGCCGCCAGCTCCGCCGCATCGCCGCCGCGCTGCCGCCCGAGGCCGCCGTGCTCGGCGATTTCAACCTCATCGGACCGGCCTGGCTGCCGGGGTTTCGCGATGTCGGTCCGCGTCGCCCGACCCATCGCGCCGGCGACGTGCTGCCGCTGCGCATCGATCGCTGCCTCGCCCGCGGCCTGATCGCCGCCGCCCCCGCGGTGTTGGGCCGCGGCGCCTCCGATCATCACCCGATCGTGATCCATCTCCACCGCGCCGCCGCCCTTTCGGCCGCGGCCTGAGTTTTCCCTCACAGATACGGCAGCAGCAGCCTTGCCGCGGCGTTGCGGAGGCGGATCGGCAACGGGGTGGCGGCGATCTCGCCCAGGGTGATGCGTGGCCCGCGGCACGCCACCATGTGGGCGCTGAGGGTGCCGGCGAGATCGTCGTGGAACACTTCCATGTTCAGCTCGAAATTGAGCCGGAAGCTGCGCATGTCCCAATTGGCGCTGCCGATCAGACACCAGGCGTCATCCACCACCATCACTTTCGAGTGATCGAACGGCGCCGGATTGCGCCAGATCCTAACCCCACCCTCGAGCAGCGGCGCGATATTGGCTTCACTCGCCCAATCCACCAGAAGGTGATTGCTCCGCGCCGGCACCACGACATCGACCGCGACGCCCCGCAGCGCCGCCAGCGCCAGCGCCGTCACCAGCCGCTCATCGGGCAGAAAATAGGGGGTCATGATCGCGATCGAGCGCTGCGCGCAGGCGACCGCCTGCAACACCAGCATCTCGATTTTCTCGACATCCTCATCGGGGCCGGAGGTCACCACCCGCGCCACCGCCGCGCCACTGGCGCCCGGCGCGACAGACCAGGCCGGGCCCTCCAGCTCTTCCCCGGTGACGAACGCCCAGTCATTGGCGAAGGCTTCGACGAGCTGCGCCAGGATCGGCCCGGCGACGGTGAAATGGGTATCGCGCACGGGATGGCGCGGGCGCCGCGCGACGAGGTTTTCGGCGCCGATATTCATGCCGCCGGTGAACCCGTGCCGGCCATCGATGAGCAGCATTTTCTTATGGCTGCGGAGATTGAGAAACGGCATCCGCCAGGGCAGCGGCGAGTGCAGAAACCGCGCGACCCGGACCCCGGCGCGGCGGAGGCGGCGATAGGCGGGGGAGACGAAATAGCCGCTGCCGACGCCATCGAGCAGGACGCGAACCACGACCCGGCGCGCGTGGGCCGCGATCAGCGCGTCGATGATCGGCGCGCCGGCCTCGTCGTCGCGCAGGATATAGGTCGAAAGCGCGATCGAGGCGCGCGCGCCGGCGATCGCCGCCAGCATCGCCGGATAGACCTCATCGCCGTTGCGCAGCATCGTGATCGCGTTGCCGGCAACCGTCGCGCGGCGCGTCAGGTGGCGCGCGGCGCGCTCCAGCGGAGCGAGATGGTCCTCGCGCGGCGAGCCCGCCGGCACATCCCGCGGCACCGCCCTGGGCCCCTCGCGCAGCACCCGCGCCCGCCGCTGCACGCGGTTGACGCCAAACACCAGATAGACCACGCCCCCCGGCAATGGCGAAAACCAGACGAGGCCGATCCAGCCGATCGCCGCACCAACATCGCGCTTGGTGAGCAGGATATGGACGCTGAGCGCGAGCGCGATGACGATGCCGAGCGGCGCCAGAATCTGGGCGCGGATCAGCCCGAACAGCACCGCCAGCCAATAGGCCTCGTCACCGAACACCGCAGCGCTGCCCCAACGACGCCATCACCAAGAAAAGCGCTTCTTTTTTATAAAAAAGAAGCAAAAAAATTCCTTCCCGGTCAGGTCAGATGTTCCGCGAAGAAGGCGAGGCTGCGGTGGAGCGCGATCTCGTTGGCGCGCGGGTTGAAGCTCGCCCGCTCCTCGCAGCCGAAGCCATGGCCGGCGCCGTCATAGACATGGACCGGGATTTCGGGGTGGCGTTTGCGGATCGCCTCGACATCGGCGAGCGGAATGCCCTTGTCCTCGGCGCCGAAATGGAGCTGCACCGGACAGTTCGGCGTCTCGTCCCGCGCCGCCGCGATGCCGCCGCCATACCAGCCGATCGCCGCCTTGAACGCCTTGCTCCGCGTCGCGCCGAGCCAGGCGATCGTGCCGCCCCAGCAATAGCCGATGATGCCGGCCGGGCGCGGCGCCAGCTTCCCCGCCGCGGCTTCGATGTCGCGCAGCACCGCCGCCTCCTCGATCGGCGCGCGAAGCTTGAGGCCGCGCTGGATATCGGCCTCGGTATAGCCGAGTTCGACGCCGCGCTCGACCCGGTCGAACAAGGCCGGCGAGATCACCCGATAGCCATGGCCGGCGAGTTCGTCGCAAACCCGCCGCATATGCGGGTTCACGCCGAAAATCTCCTGCACCACGACAAGCCCGCGCGCCGCCTTGGCGTCTCCCGTGAGATAGGCCTGGAATTGATGGCCGCAGGACGCGGTCAGTTCGATCATCTCACCCATCATCGTCTCCTTCCGATTAGCATCGCATCCCGGTCAGGCCTTGGTCGCGACGACCGCCGGGGCGGGCATCACCCCGTCCTCGCCGATCTCGACCGTCTCGACCGAAGCAAACCCCGCCTCGGCGAGCCAAGCCCGGTATTCCGAGAGGGTATAGGTATCACCATGCTCGGTATTGACCAGCATATTGAGGGCGAACATCACCGCCGGCGCCGGCCCGCTGCGATCCTCATCGGGGAAGAAATCGAGGATCGCGAGCCGCCCGCCGGGGGCCAGGGCGGCGTGAAGGCGGCGGAACAGGCGGCGCGATGACGCTTCGCCCTCGGAATGGACGATATTGCCGAGCACCGCGAGATCGAAGCGGGCGCTGCCGAAATCGACCGCGTTGAGATCGCCGGCGAGATAGTCAAAGCGCGCGCCGAGCCCGTGGCGGGTGACGAAGCCCGCCGTCTCCTTGAGCACGCCGGGGTAATCCTGGGCGGTGACATGGGCGCCCGCATCCGCCTCGGCGAGCGCTATGCTCCACACCGCCGAGCCGGCGCCGATATCGAGAATGCGTAAGCCCCGATGGCGCGTGCCGAGGCCGAGGGCTGCGGCGAGGCGGCGGGCGGGCGCGCGGTTGAGGACGTGGAGGCTCCGGATCAGCGTCGGGAAGAACGCCTCCGCCTGCGCCTGAAGCTCGACGGTGACGCTCGGCCGGCCGCTCCGCACCACCTCCGGCAAGCCGCTCCAGGCATGCCAGAGATCATCGATCTCCATCAGCGCGCCGACATAATCGGGGCTTTCGCGCACGAGATAGGCGCGGGACGCGGGCGTCAGGCGGTACTGCCCGTCCGCCTTGCCGAGCAGGCCGAGCGCGACCAGCGCATCGAGCAGCATCCGTGTCGCGCGCGGATCGGTTCCGGCCGCCGCGGCGATCGCCGCGACACTCTCATGCCCGGAAGCGATATGGCTGAACAGCGCGTGCTGCACTGCGGCGCTCAGCACCCGCGAGGCGCCCATCGCCATGTGCATCTGCAACAACCCTTGCGGGGTCATCGGCGGGCCG
>JAKCCP010000245.1 GCA_021841985.1 Pseudomonadota bacterium
AGATGTGATTGGTGTCGAAGCCACCGCGGCGGCAGAGCTGGGTCGGGCTCGGCGTGCCGGGGAAGGGTTTTTCCGTGCAATCGGCGAGCGCCCAATCCTCGCGCGGGACGAGGCGCGGCGGATCGGCCTCATGCACCCGCTCGGTGAGGGTGGCGCCGGGGGCGCTGAGATCGGCGGCGGGATAGGCGACGCCGTGGCCGAGATCGGTCGCGCCGAGGTCGAGCGAGGGGCGGGGGGTGAAAAGCTCGAAATCCTTGCGCACCGGGCCGGTGATCGCGCCGCCATCGGGAAGGCGGGCGAGAGGGGCGGGGAAGGCGAACGGGCTGTTCGGCGGCAGATCGCCCTGCCAGCCGCTCCAGACCAGCGAAAAACCTTGGCGTTCGAGGAAGCCATCGCCGATCTCGGACGCGCTGCCGCCACGATTATAGAGCCCCGGCGCCAGCTCCCGGCCGCGATTGACCACGTCATAAAGCAGGACATGGTTGCCGCGATCGGCGGCGATCGGCATCAGGATCACGAACGGCGTCGCGTAGGCGATTTTGCCATCCGGGCCGCGCGGGGCGAGGGCGAGATCCTGGATGCCGGCATTCTCGCGCTCGCCGGGATCGATCTCACCATGCGCAACACCGGTGATGCGCTCGTATTGTCCGCTGGCGCCAAACGCCATGCCGCCGAACGCGGGCGCTTCCACCGATTGCAGATCCAGGCTGAGAACGCGCGCCTCTCCCGGGCGCGGGGTGAGGCCGGCAAGCAAAAGCGCGGCGAATAGCGTTGTGAACAGCTTGGCGGGGGCGAAGACGCGGCGCATGCGATCTCTCCATCGGATGGGAGAGAGTATGCCGCCGGCGCCGACGTGCCAATTCCCGGTGGAGAGACCGACCAGCCCGGCCGTTGCCGGCCGGGCTATCGGGTTAGGGCTGCGAATGCGCGGCCGCCCCTCGCGGTCCCTCGGGCATCGGCGCGTCGGCGTTGTCCTTGCGGTGGAGGATGGCGAAGACGGTGGGGACGAAGAGCAGGGTGGAGAGGGTGGCGAACAACAGCCCGCCGACCACGGCGCGGCCGAGCGGGGCATTCTGCTCGCCGCCATCGCCGAGGCCGAGCGACATCGGGATCATGCCGATGACCATCGCGGACGCCGTCATCAGCACCGGACGCAGACGCACGAACCCGGCTTCGAGCGCCGCATGCGTCGCGTTCTTGCCTTCCGCCAATTGCTCGCGGGCGAACGCCACCACCAGGATCGAGTTGGCGGTGGCAACGCCCATGCACATGATCGCCCCGGTCAGCGCCGGCACCGAAAGCGGCGTTCCGGTGACGAACAGCATCCAGACGATGCCGGCGATCGCCGCCGGCAGCGCGGTGATGATGATGAACGGGTCGAGCCAGGACTGGAAATTCACCACCAGCAGGAGATAGATCAGCACGATCGACCCGACCAGGCCGGCGAAGAGCTGGGCATAGGCGGTGTTCATGGTGTCCACCTGGCCGCGCACCGCGACCGCGACGCCGGGCGGGCGGTATTTCATGTTAGCGGCGATCACCCGGTTGATATCGGTCGACACGCCGCCGAGGTCGCGCCCCTGGACGGCGGCGAAAATCTCCTCCATCGGCTGCACGTTATAGTGCGAGACCATGCCCGGCCGGCCGACCACTTTGATCGAGGCCAACGCCCCCAGAATCTGCGTGGTCTTGCCCGACGTCTTGAAATCGGCCGGGTTCGAGATCGGCATGTTGATCAGATCGTTCATCGTGTCGATGCGATATTGCGGCGTCTGGCCGACCAGGAAGTAGGTGATGCCGGTCTTGTAATCGAGATAGAAATTCGGGCTGACCTGCAAATTGGAATAGAGCGAGGTCAGCATCGAGTTGGTGACATCGGCCTCGGTCAGGCCGACCATCATCGCGTAGCTGCGATCGACGTCGACCTGGAAGGTCGGGTAGTTGAACGGCTGCGCGAGATGGGTATCGACGAGACCCGGCACGCGGAGAATCTCGCGATAGAGCCGCATCGCAAAGGTATAATCATTGTCGAGATCCGGGCCGGTGACCTGGATATCGATCGGCGACGGGCGGCCGAAATTGAGGATCTGGGTGTTCATGTCGGCGGGCATGAAATAGAACGTCGTGCCGGGGAAATGCAGCGGCAATTCGCGGCGGAGATAAGCGACGTAATCCGCCGTCGGGCCATGATGGTCATGATCGAGGGTGATCAGGACATCGGCGTCCTCGGGGCCGAAGGAGCCGGTGCTGAGATAGGCGAGCGGGATCCCGGCGACCGGCAGATCGATGTTGTCGACGAAGGTGTGCAATTCCCGCTTCGGCACCACCGTGCGGATGTAATCCTCGACCTCCTGGCAGAGCCGCGCGGTCTCCTCGATGCGGGTGCCGGTCTGGGCGCGGATATGCAGGTACATCACGCCGGCATCGACGCCGGGGAAGAAAATCTGCCCGAGCCAGGGGCCGAGCGCCACCACCGAGCCGAGGGTGAAGGCGAGAAAAACGCCGACGAAAACATAGCGGATGGCGAGAATGCCGGCGAGCACGTCATGATAGCCATCGCGCATACGGGCGAAGCCGCGCTCGAACCCCTGCTGGAAGCGCACGAACGGGTTGCGCGATTTCGGATGATGTTCGTGCTCGCCCTCGCCGCCCTGCGCCTTTCTTTGGAGTTCCTGCTGGTGATGTTCGGCAACGCCGCGCAGCATGAACACCGCCATCGTCGGCACCAGGGTGCGCGAGAGGATGAAGGAGGCGACCATGGCGAAAATCACCGCTTCCGCGAGCGGCGTGAAGAGATAGTAGGAAACCCCGGTCAACAGCCACATCGGCGCGAACACGATGCTGATCGCGAGCAGCGAAAGCAAGGCGGGGACGACGATCTGCTGCGCGCCATCGAGGATCGCGGTCTCGATGTCTTTGCCCATTTCCATGTGATAGTTGAAATTCTCGATCGTCACCGTCGCTTCATCGACCAGCATGCCGACGGCGAGCGCGAGCCCGCCCAAGGTCAGCGTGTTGATGGTCTGGCCGATCGCCGAGAGCACGACGATCGAGGACAAGACCGAGAGCGGGATCGAAACCGCGATGATGATCGTCGAGCGCACCGAGCCGAGGAACAGCAGAATCATCAGCGCCGTCAGCACCGCGGCGATGATCGCCTCGCGCACCACGCCCTCGATCGCCGCCTTCACGAAGATCGACTGATCGCCGACGAGATGCAGCTCCATGCCCTTGGGCACGGTTTCCTCGATCAGCGGCAGGCGGTCCTTGACGCCCTGGACGATGTCGAGGGTGGAGACCGCGCCCGCCTTGACCACCGGCATCAGGATCGCGCGTTCGCCGTTCACCCGCACCATGTTGGTCTGCGGGATCGCGCCGTCATGCACGAAGGCGATGTCCTTCATGTAGATGACGGTGCCGTTGGCCTTCTTGATCGGAAAACGGTTCATCTCGGCGATGCTGCGCGGCTGGTCGGTCAGCATCATGTCCCACTCATACTTGCCGATTTTTTGCGTCCCCGTCGGCAGGATGAGGTTCTGCTCGTTGATCTGATTGGTGACGTCTTGGGGCGAAAGCGCGTTGGCCTGCATCTCCTGCGGGTTGAGATCGGCGATGACCATGCGGTATTTGCCGCCATAGGGGGTCAGAATCGCGGTGCCCTGCACCGAGGAGAGCGCGGGGCGGATGACGTTGTTGGAATAGTCGAAAAGAATGGTCTCCGGCACCGTCGTGCTGGAGGCGGTCATCGAAATCACCGGAATCGACGCGGCGTTATAAAACAGCACGAAGGGCGGCACCGAGCCGCGCGGGAAGAATTTCAACACCACCTGCGCCGTCGCCGTCACCTCGGAGAGCGCGGCGGCGATATTGACGTGATTGTCGAAAAAGATTTTCACGATGCCGTAATCGATCATCGAATTGGATTCGATGTGCTCGATATCGACCGTGGTCGCCATGACGGTGCGCTCAAAAAAGTAGACGAAGCGGCCGGAAATGTCGTTCGGCAGCATCCCGTTGTACTGGAACACCACCGCGACCACCGGGATATCGATCGAAGGGAACACGTCCTTCGGCGTGCGGATCGCCGACATGGTGCCGAACAGCAGAATCAGAATCGCGAGGACAACGAAGGTATAGGGCCGTCGCAACGCGACTTGAACAATCCACATCGATCGTGCTCGCCTTTATTTGCCTATCCGAAAATGCGCCGCCAGAGTGGTTGGCGCAGCCGATTTGGCCACGCCAAAACCTCCGTTCCCGGAGAGTTGCCCGGACCAGTGGCAGACTTCTAGCGCGGCCCTTCCACGCGGGGAATTATATTTTCTTTTAAGGCGCGCGCCAAAAATTGACCAGAGAAGGAGGAACGGGCGATGGCGGCGGGACAGGAATTTTCCGCGCCAGGCCTTCCCCAAGCCGCGCCGGTCGGCCATGATGGCGGGCGCCCATGATGGCAGGCACGGGGAAGGTGGGGGTACCCGCCTTCCTCGGCCGTCGCCCGGCTCAAGACACCCCGCTGCCCGCCCTGATCTCCCGGCATCTTCTGGAGTTGAGCATGACCAAAGCCACCCTCCTCGTCACCCGCCGCCTGCCCGCCGCCGTGGAGGACCGCGCCGCGCGCCTGTTCGAGGCGCGGCTCAACCCGGAGGATCGGATCTATGCCGCGGCCGAACTCGCGCGGCGCGCCGAGGGCGCGGATGCCATCCTCACCGCCCCCGGCGACCGCCTCGATGCCGCGACCATCGCCGCCTTGCCGGCGCGTGTCAAAGCCATCGGCACGTTCAGCGTCGGCTTCGATCATATCGACGTCGCCGCCGCCCGCGCCCGCGGCATCCAGGTCTGCAACACCCCGGACGTG
>JAKCCP010000294.1 GCA_021841985.1 Pseudomonadota bacterium
CGGCGTAAAGCGCCTTGGCGGCGCGAATGCCAGGCCGGCACGCGAAGGGGAGGTCAGCGATCCCGGGCTCTGCGCGTGCGTAAAACCCATCCGCCGCCGCCAGCAGCCGCGCGATTACCGCCCCGAGCGCCGGCGTGAAGGCCGGCTGCGCGAGCCACGCCTCAGGGTCGATACCCTGTTCGCGCAGCCACTGTCGCGGCAAATAGAGCCGGCCGGCGCGCGCGTCCTCGCCGACATCGCGGGCGATGTTGGAAAGTTGCATGGCGATGCCAAGATCGATCGCCCGCGCGATCGCCGCCGCCGTCCCGACTCCCATGATGAGCGCGAGCATAACACCGACCGCGCCGGCGACGCGTGCCGCATAGCTCACCAGATCCGCCAAGGTCTCATAATGGCGGGCCTCGGCGTCCCAGGCGAACCCCTCGAGCAGCGCTTCGGGCAAGGCGCGCGGCAGTGCGAAGCGCGAAACCACGTCGGCGAACGCGCGATCGACGGCGAAGGCCTGCGGCTGGCCGGCATAGATCGCAGCAAGCCGCTCGCGCAGGTGCGCGAGAGCGGCAAGGGTGCCAGTCGCGCCCCGATCGCTGCCGAGATCAATGGCATCATCGGCGACACGACAAAACGCATAAAGCGCGATCGCCGGCGCGCGCACCCGCCTTGGCAGCAGGAAGGCCGCGGCATGGAACGATTTCGACCCCCCCCCCGCAGCAACCGGCGGCACGCGGCAAGATCGGCGCGGGTCGCAAGGTCAGGCAATGGGCGCCACCGCCGGCACGATTTTATCGAGCACCCGCGCCGAGGAGAGCACGCCCGGAACCCCGGCGCCGGGATGGGTGCTGGCGCCGACCAGGAAGAGATGTTTGATGTCCTCGCTCCGATTATGCGGGCGAAACCAAGCGCTCTGCGTCAAGATCGGGGCGAGGCCGAAACCAGCCCCGTGAAACGAAAGCAGCCGGGTGGCGAAATCCGTCGGCGTCATCACCCGCGAGGTGACAATGTCGGCCTCAAACCCCGGCAGAATCGTCGCATCGAGGTGCTGCGCGATGGCGGCGCGAAAGGGCTCGGCGGCGCGCGCCCAGTCGATGCCGCTCGCGAGATGCGGGACCGGGGCGAGAACATAGAACGCATCACAGCCGGGCGGCGCGAGTGTCGTATCGCTGGCGGTGGGCCGGTGCAGATAGAGGCTGACATCGGTCGCGAGGCGCTGGTGATCGAAAATATCGACGAGCAGATCGCGATAACGCGGCCCAAGCAGGATCGTGTGGTGCGCGACCGCGGGAAAGCGCCGCCGTGTGCCAAAATACCAGACGAAGAGACTCATCGAATAGCGGGCGCGCTCGATCCGGCGGTCGGTCCAGCGTCGCCGCGCCGATGCCGGCACGAGATGGCGATAGGTCCACGCCGCGCAGGCGTTGGAGACCACGATCGCCGCCGGAATCTCCTCGCCGCCGGCCAGCGCGACACCAACCGCCGCGCCGTCGCGCACCAGGATGCGCCGCACCTCGGCGCCATACCGCATCCGCCCCCCCAAGCGCGTGATGAGCTTGACCAGCCCGGCAACCAACCGCCCGGTGCCGCCAACCGCGTAATGGACACCAAAGCGCCGCTCGAGATGAGCGATGAGACAATAAATGCTGCTCACCGCGAACGGGTTGCCGCCGATCAGCAACGGATGAAAGCTCAGCGCGACGCGCAGCCGCGGATCGCGCACATGCGCCGCAACCACGGCGTGAACGCTCCGCCAGGCGCCGAAACGGACCAGATCGGGGGTGACCCGCAGCATGTCGGTCAGACGCGAAAACGGCACATCGCCGAGGGTCTCGAAGCCGACCCGATAGATTGCCTCCGAAAGCCGCATGAAGCGCTCATAACCGGCGACATCATCGGGTGAAAGCGCCGTCACCGCCGCGCGCATCGCCGCCGCATCGGCGGAAATATCGAGCGAGGTTTGGTCGTAAAAACGGATCCGGTAAAACGGCGAGAGCGGCCTCAGATCGACATCATCGGCCAGCCGGCGGCCGGCGAGCGCCCATAGCTCCTCGAAAAACTAAGGGGCAGTGATCATCGTCGGGCCAGCGTCGAACACGAAGCCGTCCTGCTGGAAGGTCGCCGCCCGCCCGCCCGGCGTCTCCAGCCGTTCCAGCACTGTGACACGATAGCCGCGCGCGCCGAGCCGAACCGCGGCGGCCAGCCCACCGAAGCCGCTGCCGATTACGACCGCATGGGGGTGAGCGTGCGCCATCTCCAGCGGCGACGCGAGGTCGGGGGAATGGGGGACGAGCGTCAAGTTCATCATGCCAAGTTAAGTGTACATTGAATTTGACAACTCTGGCTAGCAAAAAATACTCCCGGCGCATGTCAGGCGGCATGAGCGAGGACTTCAGGTGAATATCTGTCCGATGTCTTCCGCTTTTCCATTGCTCCATCCTCTCAAGAGGTGGAGCCGGGAAACCAGCTGCGGTTCACCGCCCCGCTTGCCCTTGCCCCGAAGGGCAAGCCCGCCAGCGGCTTGCCCGAACAGGGGAAAACCGATCCTAGACCGCAGCCGACGCCGCAAACCGGGGGGAGAATGGCCGGAATTCTACCGCAGGTTGTTGCTGCAGAAGAAAATTCCCGCACCAACGCCATGGCGTTTTGCAAGTGGCTCTTTCAGATCGATTCCCGGGCGCGAGGGCATATTTTTTCGCACCCTCAGCGCACGGCGCCGAGGGCCCAGGCGAGAATGCCCTTCTGGGCGTGGAGGCGGTTTTCGGCTTCGTCGAACACAACCGATTGGGGGCCATCGATGACCTCGGCGGTCACCTCCTCGCCGCGATGGGCGGGTAGACAATGCATAAAGAGCGCATCGGGCGCGGCCTCGGCCATCAGCCGTGACGTGACCTGAAAGGGCGCAAGCAGGGCGTGGCGTTCAGCGGAATTCTCATCGGCCATGCTGACCCAGGTATCGGTGACGACAAGTTTCGCCCCGGCGACCGCGGCACGGGGGTTTTCAGTCAAGCTCACTTCCCCGCCTTCGGCATGCGCCCACTCCAGCAGGGCGGCGGGCGGGCGGAGCCTCGCCGGGGTCGCCAGGCGAAGCGGGAAGCGAAAGCGCACGGCGGCCTCGATGAAGCTCCGCGCGACATTGTTGCCATCCCCGCACCAGGCGACGGTTTGCCCGGCGATCGGCCCGCGATGCTCCTCGAAGGTCAGGATATCGGCCATGATCTGGCAGGGATGGGAGAGTTCGGTGAGGCCGTTGATCACCGGCACGCTGGCGTGGGCGGCGAGTTCGTGGAGTTTCGCCGCGCGATCGGTGCGCAGCATGATGGCATCGACATAGCGCGAGAGCACCCGGGCGGTATCGGCCAGCGTCTCGCCGCGGCCGAGCTGCATGTCATGCCCGGAGAGCACGATGACCTCGCCGCCGAGCTGGCGCATGGCGAGTTCGAAGCTCACCCGGGTGCGGGTGCTGGGTTTCTCGAAGATCAGCGCCAGTGCCCTCCCCGCAAGCGGGCGCGAGGAGGTTTTCGTCTGCTTGAAGCCGCGCGCAACCTCGAGCATGTGGTGGAGCGTCGCGGCGTCGAAATCACGCAGGTCGAGAAAATGTCGCGGCGCCGGACGCGGCGCGAACGGCGCACTGGGACGGGTCGCGGCCTGGGTCATGAGGCGTTTGCGAGTTGATGCGCTGGCGCCAGGCGCTTCGCGGCGGCGCGGACCATCGCCACCGCCTGCTGGCATTCCGCCTCCGAGACGATGAGTGGGGGCACGAAACGCACGACATTTTCCCCGGCATTGACCGTGAGTAGACCCTCGGCGAGCAATGCCTGCTGCACCTCGGTTTGGGGCAGGCGGCATTTCAGCCCGAGCATCAACCCGGCGCCGCGCAATTCCTCGAACACGGTGGGAAATTCCCCGACGAGAGCGCCGAGTTCGCGCCACAGCAAATCGCTCTTGCGCTCAACCTCGGCGAGGAAGCCGGGCGCCAGAAGAACGTCGAGCACCGCGTTGGCGGCGGCGCAGGCGAGCGGGTTGCCGCCGAAGGTGGTGCCATGGGTGCCGGGCGTGAGGTGTTTCGCCACCCACTCACGGGCTAGGCACGCCCCCATCGGGAAGCCGCCGGCGAGGCCCTTGGCGAGGGTCATGACATCGGGGGCGATGCCGGCCCATTCATGGGCGAAGAGTTTTCCCGTCCGGCCCATGCCGCACTGGACCTCGTCCATGCCGAGGACGAGGCCGTAATCGTCGCAGATGGCGCGGAGATCGCGGAGGAATTCGAGCCGCGCCGGGCGGATCCCACCCTCGCCCTGAATTGTCTCGACCAGGATGCCGGCGGTCGTCGGGCCGATCGCGGCGCGCACCGCGGCGATGTCGTTGAACGGCACATGATCAAACCCTTCGACGCGGGGGCCGAAGCCGGCCAGGTATTTGGCATTGCCGGTGGCCGAAAGCATAGCCAGCGTGCGGCCATGAAAGGCGCCCTCGAAACAGATGATGCGATGGCGCTCGGGCTGACCGGTCTCGGCCATGGTCTTGCGGACCATCTTGACCAGGCCCTCATTGGCCTCGGCGCCGGAATTGCAAAAGAAGACGCTGTCGGCGAAGCTCGCCGCAACCAGACGCTCGGCCAGACGCTCGGCTTCCGGGATGCGGTAGAGGTTGGAGACATGCATCACCCGGCCGAGCTGGTCGGTGATCGCGTGCACGAGATGGGGGTGGTTGTGGCCGAGCGAACAGGTCGCGATGCCCGCCCCGAAATCCAGGAATCGTCGTCCCTCCGCCGTGAACAGCCAAGCGCCCTCGCCCCGCACGAAGGCAAGGTCGGCGCGGTTGTAGGTCGGCATCAGGGGCGGGATCATGCGAACTCCGAAACCACACATTAAATTTTCATTTTGACGAGACCGATCCAGCAAGTCAAACAGGGCCGCATCTTCCGCTTTACCGCCCTCTCCCCTGGGGCTAAAACAAACATTAGAGTTTTACGCTTGAGCCTCGGGAAGGCTGGCTCTAGAGACGCCTTGCCCCCGGGGCGGGATGCGGCCCGGGGGCACTTAGGTCTGCCTCCCGGGATGGCTGTTGTCATCCTTAGGATAAGGCAGCCCGAGACGCCCCGCGCCCGCAACGTCTAATCGCTCGGAGAGAACATGGACAACAGCGACAACCGCAGTCCGCGCACGACGCCGCGCAAGACCCGCGGGCCGCTGATTTTTGGGCTGATCGTGCTCGCCGTCGCGATCGGCATCGCGGTGGGCGGCATCATGGATCGCAAGAAGGCCGAGGCGAAGCTGGTCGAGGCGACCAACGAGGCAGCGGTGCCCGCGGTGGCGGTCATCAAGCCGGTGCCCAACGAGCACGCCGATGAACTGGTCCTGCCGGGCGATGTTGAATCCTGGTACGAGGCACCGATCTTCGCCCGCGTCAACGGCTACGTCAAAATGTGGTACCGCGATATCGGCGCCAAGGTAAAAACCAACGATCTCCTCGCCGAGATCGACACACCCGACCTCGACGAGCAATACGCCGAGGCCAAGGCGACGGTGGCGCGTGCCATCGCCGACCAGAAACTCGCCGATGTCACCGCCCAGCGCTGGAAGCGCCTGCTCGCCTCCGACTCGGTCTCGCATGAGGATACCGATGTCAAGGTCTATGACGACGAGGCCAAGCACGCCGTGGTCGCGGCGGCGGAGGCCAATCTCAGCCGGCTTGAGGCGCTCGAGGTGTTCAAGCGCATTGTCGCCCCCTTCGACGGCGTGGTGACCGCGCGGCGCACCGATATCGGCGCGCTGATCAATGCCGGCGGCGGCACCGGGCCGGAACTGTTCACCGTCGCCGATATCCACAAGATGCGCGTCTATGTGCGTATTCCGCAACTTTATGTCTCGCGGATCAAGGCCGGGATGGAGGCCGATCTGCACATGCCGGAATATCCAAACAAGGTGTTTCCGGCCAAGCTCAATACCACTGCCAACGCCGTGAGCCCCGATAGCCGCACCCTGCTTGTGGAATTGTGGGCGGATAACCCCGATGGCTTGCTCCAGCCCGGCACTTACGCCACCGTCCATTTCAAACTGCCGGCCGATCCCTCGACCGTGCGCATCCCGGTCAGCGCTCTGATGTTCCAGCAGAACGGCTTGCAGGTGGCGGTGCTGGACGCGACCCACCATGTGAAAATGCACGATGTCACGATCGGTCTCGACATGGGCAAGGATGTCGAGGTCATCGCTGGGCTCTCGGCCGATGACGTGGTCATCAACTCGCCGCCCGACTCGCTCTCGCCGGGCGATCTCGTGCGGCTCGTCGGTGAGAAGAAAGGTGGCACCAAGGGTAAGGAAGGGGAGCAGCTCTCCGAGGCCGGGAAATGATCCCGCGCGCGCGTTGGCTTGCCTTGGCGGCCGTCGTTCCGCTACTCGGCTGCACCGACTTTGCACCGAAATACCACGCCCCGATCGTCGCCGTGCCGGTTTCCTATAAGGAAAGCGGGCCATGGCAGAAGGCCGATCCCAAGGACAGCCTGCCGCGCGGGCCGTGGTGGAAAATTTACAACGACGCGCTGCTGAACCAGCTCGAGGATCAGCTCAACGCCGCCAACCCCGATATCGCCGCGGCGGTCGCGCATTATGACAGCTCGCGCGCCTACGCCGCCGAGGTCAATTCCATCCTCTTCCCGACGGTGGCATCGAACGCGATCGCCAACTGGGTTCCCCCGCGCGCGAGAGGCGAGCAGCACCGCGATTTCGGCGGGCCCGCGCAGTACCCGATCGAGCAATCCCCGGCGCGCAATTTTAACGTGCCCAATCAATACACGGTCAATGGCGTTGGCGCGGGCGCGGGCTACGAGGTCGATCTCTGGAACCAGCTCCACGACATGGTCAAGATCGCGCTCTATAATGCCCAGGCGGCGCAGGCCATGCTGGTCAACGCCCAGCTCAGCCTGCAGGCGCAACTCGCCAGCGACTATGTGCTGCTGCGCGGCCTCGATGCCGAGATCGACGTCATCGCGCACGCGGTGAAGGACTATCAGGACGGCGTCAATATCACGGTCAACCGCTATCAGGGCCAGATCGCCTCGGGCCTCGAAATCTCGGAAGCCAAGACGGTGCTGGAACAGGCACAGGCCGAGGAATCGAGCGTCGAGGCCTCGCGCGCCCTGGTCGAGCATGCCATCGCCTCGCTCGTCGGCCAACCGGCGTCGCAATTCTCCATCAAGCCTGCGGTGGTGACGATCGCGCTGCCCAATGTGCCGACTGGCCTGGCCTCCGACCTGCTACAGCGCCGCCCCGACGTCGCGGCGGCGGAGCGGCAGGTGGCGGCGGCCAACGAGGAAATCGGCGTGACCAAGGCGGCGTTCTTTCCGGCCCTCAATCTCGGCGTGCTCGGCGGGGGCCTCGCCGGGGGCGAAAGCCAGACGCTGATTGCCTCCCCGTTGAGCTACTGGGCGATCGGGCCGCAATTCCTGATGCCATTCTTCGAGGGCGGATATCGCCGTGGCGCCGAGGCGCGCGCCTATGCGCAATTGCGCGAGGCCGTGGACAACTACCGCTCGACGGTGCTCTTCGCCTTCCAGGAGGTCGAGAACGATCTGTCGCTGCTCAACAATCTCGGCCGCGAATTCGACCAGGTAAGCGCCGCCGTGACCGATTCCGCACGCTCGCTGCAACTCTCGCTCTCGCTGTTCCAGGAAGGCGGCGTGAACTACCTCGATGTCGTGGTCAACGATATCCAGTGGCTCGACACTCAGACCTCGGCCATCCAGGTGCAGACGCGCCGCCTGCAGGCCAATGTCGATCTGGTGCGCGCGCTCGGCGGCGGCTGGACCACCAAGGATCTGCCCGGGCCGGATCAGATGATCACGCTCGATCCCTGGAAAGAGGGTTTCGCCAACCCCTACAAGCAGCAATGAGCGCGACGGCGGGTGACGGAATTCCGCGTATCGGCGAGAACGAGGCCCGCAACCTGCTTGTTGAGCTTGGCGCCAGTCTGTTCGCGCGCGGCTTTTCCGTGGGCAGCGCCGGCAATATCAGCGTTCGCCTCAATGACGGCTACCTGATCACGCCGACCAATGCCGCGCTCGGCCGGCTAAGCCTCGCGCGGCTCTCCCGCCTCGATGCCGAATTCCGCCCCATCGCCGGCGATCCGCCGTCGAAGGAGGTGTTCATGCACCGCGCTTTCTATCAGGCACGCGCGGAGGCCGGGGCGGTGGTGCATCTCCACTCGACCATGGCGACGGCGGTTTCGTGTCTCGCGGATGTCGATCCCGCCAACCCGATTCCCCCGCTCACCCCCTATTTCGTCATGCGCATCGGCCGCACCCTGCCAATCGTGCCCTATTATCGGCCGGGTGATCCGGCGATGGAACCGGCGATCACTGCCGCGGCGCGCGGGGCGCGTGCCGTGCTGCTCGCCAATCACGGCCCGGTGGTTTCGGCGCGCGACCTCACCGCGGCGGTGCAGGCCGCCGAGGAGCTGGAGGAGGCGGCGCGCCTCTTTCTGCTGCTGCGCACCGCCGCGCCACGCTCCCTCACCCTGGCGCAGGTTGAGGATTTGCTCGCGACGTTCGGCTAAAACCAGCCGGTTGGCTAGCGTGGCAGCAGCAGGTATTCCGTGCCCGCAGCGTTCATCCGCCCGGCGCGTGCGCCGGCCTCCGCGCCCCAGCCGAAAAAAATATCGGCGCGAAGCGGACCGGTGATCGCCCCGCCGAGGTCTTGCGCCACCATCAGCCGCTGCAAGGGCGCCCCGCTCAGCGGATCGGTGGTCGCGACAAAAACCGGCGCGCCAAGCGGGATGAAAGCGCGATCGATGGCGAGGGAGCGGCCCGGGGTGAGAGCGGCGCCGAGCGCCCCGGGTGGGCCGAGGCTCGCCGGATAGTCGCGCAATTCATGGAAAAACACATAGTCAGGATTTTTTTCCATGACCGCACGCGCCTCGGCGGGATGGGCGAGGAGCCAGGCGCGGATCGATTGCTCGGAGACCTGATCGGCGCTCAGGGCGCCGCGCTGCACCAGAACCCGCCCGATCGGCACGTAGGGAAGGCCGTTCTGCGCGGCATAGGCGACGCGCACCACATGGCCGTCGGCGAGATCGATACGCCCGGCCCCTTGGATCTGGAGGAAAAATGCATCGATCGGGCTGGCCAGCCAGAGGATCGCGAGGCGCTGCGCCTCGAGCGCCCCGGCATCGATCTCGGCGCGGGTGTAATAGGGCACGAGCCGACCGTTGACCACCCGCCCGGCGCCATGGCGACCCTTGAGATCAGGGAAGAAATCGCCGAGATCGAACGTCACGAGATCGAGCGGACGGCCGAGCAGTGGCGTCTGGAATTCCCCGCCAGGGCTGCGCGCGCCACGCAGTTCAGGCTCGTAATAGCCGGTCAGGAGGGCATTGCTCTGCCCCGCCACGCTGACCGCGAAGGGCTGCAAGCTGGCTTCAAAAAACCGCCGCGCCGCCTGCGGATCACCGGTGGCAACAGTGCGGGCCTCGGTGCAGAGCGCTCGCCAGGATTGCGCCTGCCCGCCGCGCTCGGCGGCCAGACCGGCCCCGCCCAGGCGCTGATCAGCCGGCATCACGGCCAGCCGCGCGCAGCTCCGCTGGAATGAGGCCAGCGCCGCCGCCGCGTCGTCCTCGGCCCAGCCGGGCAGTTGCGCGAAATCGACCGGGGTGAGCTGCATCGACCCCGGCGCCACCGGACCCGAAGGGGCCGGGGCCACGCAGGCGCCAAGCAGCAGAGCGCCGGCTAGGCCAAGGGCCAGGCGCCACGCGGACGCCGCCATCAGCTCTGCCCGACCGCCACCAGCCGCCACGCGGGGTCGGCGCTGGCGAGATCACGCTCGAACGTCCAGAGATCGATGATCTCGGTGACCGCCTCGGTGCCCTGCACGACCGCACCCTTGGCGTCGCGGGTGAACGCGATCTGATCGGAGACGATGCGAACCGTGATCGCCGCCCGCGTGCTGGCGAGTGTCGCCTCGGTGATGGCGGTTTCAAGGATCGCTCTGATCTCGCTCTGCTGCACCTCGCCAGCGGCCTCGCGCGTGGCGATTGCCGCCTCGAAGGCCTGTACGGTCTCGCGGCCGAGCAGACCCGCGAGGGTGGCACGGTCGCCGGCGGCGTAAGCGGTGACGATCAGGCGAAAGGCGCGCTCGGCGCCTTCGAGGAAGCTGATTGGATCGAAGCCATGATCGATGCCTCGCATCGCCGCCAGCGCCTGACCGGCGGGACTCGCGGGATCGGGCAGGGTGCGGCGCGGCGCCGGCACCTCGGGGACCGGCTCGGCGCGGCCCTCGATCACCGGACTGCCGGGCGGCGCGACAGCGGGCTCGGCCGGGCGTTCGAAACCTGTGCGCCGGCCGAGCACGCTGCGCAGGCGGAGCACCAGGAACAGCGCGATCATCCCAAACAGGATTAGATCAATGGGAAAACTGCCGAGGCCCATGCTCAACTCAATTCGCGGCGAGGTCGCGGAGGCCGAGCCTCGGCCGGGCGCCGTATTGCCCGATCACCAAAGCGGCGGCGCGGCTGCCGAGCCAGCCGCTGGCGGCCAGATCGCGCCCGGCAGCAAGTCCGGCGAGAAAGCCTGCGGCATAGGCATCCCCCGCCCCGGTGGTGTCGATCACCACGGCAGGTGCGGCCGGCACCGCGACCTGCTCGGCGCCCCGCAAGATCAGGCTGCCGCGCTCGCTCCGGGTGAGCACGGCGAGCGCCACATCGCGCCGCGCCGCCGCGGCGGCGGTGGCGAAATCGTCGGTCTCGTAGAGGCTCTGGATTTCCGCTTCATTGGCGAAAAGAATGTCGATATGGGCGAGCAGCGCGCGGAAGGCGGCGCGATGGCGGGCGACGCAGAACGGATCGGAAAGCGAGAGCGCGACGCGCTTGCCCCCCCCGCGCGCGAGGCGAGCGGCAGCGTGAAAGGCCGCCTGGGCCGGCGGCGGGTCGAACAGAAAGCCCTCAAGATAGACGACATCGGCGGCGGCGATCAGCGCGGGGTCGAGATCGGCCTCGCTGAACGTGACACAGGCGCCGAGAAAGGTGTTCATGGTGCGCTGCCCGTCGGGCGTGACGAGAATGAGAGAGCGCGCGGTGGGGGCACCACCGACGAGCGCGGGCGTCGGAAAATGGACACTGGCGGCGGTGATGTCGTGGCGGAATACCTCGCCGAGCTGGTCATCGGCGACCTTGCCGAGAAAGCCGACGCGCGCTCCGAGCCCGGCGGCGACGGCGCAGGTATTGGCGACCGAGCCGCCGCTGCTTTCCACCCCGGGCGGCATCGCGGCGTAGAGATGCTCGGCGGTGTCCGCCTCGATCAGCTGCATCGTGCCCTTCACCATTTTGTGTTCGGCGAGGAACGCCTCGGGCACGGCGGCGACGACATCAACGATGGCGTTGCCAAGACCAAGAATATCAAAATTGCGGGCGGGCATCCGAAAACTCCCTGCACGTCGGCGCCCCATCGGCACGCCGGGTGTCTCCGAGGGCGGTAGCATCGCGCCTGCCGCACGGCAACCCGAGCCGGTCGCCCCCGGCAGTGTGCCAGCTCGCAGGGCACGGGTTGCCGGAGGCACGATGCCTGTGTTACGCCAGCGCCTCCCCGAGGTCAGATTGAGATGGAGAGACCGTGTTCAAACGCCGCAAGCCTGAAGACGTGCCGGCGGCTGAAGCCGTCCCACGCGATCCCCGACCGCAAGGCGCGCACCCCCCCACGGCCGAGCCGCCGCGCGCGCAGCAAGGCCCGCTCGCCGCGCTCGCCAACAGCCAGCCTGGCGATTCCGGGCTCGGCGTGCCGCCATTCCGCCCCGCGCCCCCGAAGGAGACCGCCATGAGCCGCACGCCGCTCACCCCGCCGCAACCCTCCCTCGCCCCGGGCGGCGCGCCGCGCCCGAGCGGCGCTCGGCCAGGTCGCGAAGGCTCTGGAGAGCCGCGGACCCTGGTCGTCGGACGTGGCATCAGTGTGCAGGGCACCGTGCAGGATGCTGAGCGCCTGGTGGTCGAGGGGACGGTCGAATCGAGCATGATCCACGCCAACGAACTCGCGGTCGCCCAGGGTGGCGTTTTCAAGGGCGAGGTCGAGGTCGAGGAGGCGGAGGTCGCCGGCACGGTTGACGGAACCCTGACGGTGCGCAACAGCCTGGTGGTGCGGGCCAGCGGCCGGGTGCTCGGCACCGCGCGCTGCCGCCGGCTCCAAGTCGAGGATGGCGGGCAGATCACCGGACGCATCGAGATGCTAGGCGAAGCCCCCCGCAGCGATCTGCCGCGGCTGGCCGCCGCTGCCGAAACCGCTTCCTGAACGCGGGAAACCGCTCCGATCTTGACTTCGCGGCGCCGCTCTGCAAGGTGCCGCGCCAAAGAGGTGTGATATGGCCAAGTCCAACGTCGTTCAGATCCGGCTCGTCTCGTCAGGTGATACCGGATATTTCTACGTGACCAAGAAAAATGCCCGCAATCAGGCTGGCAAGCTCGAACTCAAGAAATACGACCCGGTGCTGCGCAAGCACGTCGTCTTTCGCGAGGCGAAGATAAAGTAGCTAATCCCCCACGCCACTTCGGCGCCTGCCCGTTCATCGCAACAAATCAGCCGCCTCGCGGGCAAGTGTCGCGATGAACCGCGCGACTGCGTCACGTGTCGCGGCGAAACCCGCGGCACGTTCGATCCGCGCCTCGTCCATGTAGAGCCTGCGGGCCAGCTCGATTTGCACCGCCTGCACCCCCTCGCCCGGGCGCCCGTAATGGCGGGTGATGAAGCCCCCGGCATAGGGATCGTTGCGCCGCACGCGCAAGCCCAGATCGCCGAGCAGCGTCTCGATCCGCGCCGTGGTCGTGGGCGTCGCGGTGGTGCCGTGGGCATCGCCGAGCACGACATCGACGGCGCTCAACCCAGCGAGCCCGGCGGCTGGCATGGAATGGCAATCGATCAGCAGGCAGCGGCCAAATTGCCCCCGCGTCTCAGCCACCAGGGCGGTGAGACGGTGGTGAAACGGCTCCCAGCACGCCTCGATGCGCGCCTTGGCCTCGACGAAACGTAACCGGGCGCGATAGATCGGCTCACCCGAGGCGACGACGCGCGGGATAGTGCCAAGGCCGGCGGCAACACGTGGACTTTTGTCGTTAACGAAATCCGGCAACCCATCCTCGAACATCGCCGGATCAAGCTCCCAGGCCTCGCGATTGGCATCGCAATAGGCCCGCGGAAAAGTCGCGGCGAGCAGCACGGCGCCATGGCCGGGGGCGGCGGCGAACAGTTCATCGACGAAACTGTCCTCGCTCCGCCTGAGGTTTCGCGGATCGAGCCGGGAGGCGGCGATGAAGTCGGGCGGATAGCAGCAGCCGGAATGCGGCGAGGTGAAGATCAGCGGCGCGGTGCGCAACACCGGACGGCGCTCGGTGAAGGGCGGCGGGCGGGCGGCAACGGCCGGGGGCGGGTTCGGGATGTCCATGCGCCTATTAAGCGCCCTGCCCCGCCGCTGTCACCCACCCCCCCGCCGCACGACGGGGGGGCGCCGGATCAGGTGATGGCGCCGCTCGGCAGATGGCTCACGCCGTTCAGCACGATCTGGGTGTGGTCCGACAGCGTGATGCTGGTGGAACCGGCCGCCGAGGCCACGGTGTAGGAATTGGCGGCATAGTTCACCAGATCGATGTGGTCATTGGTCGGATTGAAGCCGTTGATGATGCTGACCCCGCCGGCTTGGCCATTGATGAAGAGGAAATCGTCGGCTCCGGTGCCGGCACTGATGGTATCCATGCCGCCGGTACCGGCGATGACATCGGTATTGGCGCCGTTGAGCGCGATGACGTCACCGCCGCTGCCGGCCCAGATCGTCTGATTACCACTGGCGCCGCCGACCACGGTATTGTTGTTGCCGCCGGTGAGGACGATGAGGTCATTGCCGGTGCCCCCCCAGATGGTGTTGTTGCCGCCGGCGCCGCCGAGCAGGGTTTCGTTGCCGGTGCTAGCGACCAGCACGTCGCCGCCTTTCGCCCCGCCATAGAGCTGATCGCCAGAACCGCCGCCGACCAGGGTCACCGGGCCACTATTGCCGACCAGGAGGTTATTGCCCGCGCTGCCGCCAAAAAACGTGCCGCCGCCGGTGCCGCCCCAAACCGTGATCGAGCCGACGCCGCCTTCGACGGTCATCATCCCAGAACCAGCGACGATGGTGTTGTCCTGCGCCCCGGCGACGGTGCTGGCATCGATGAAGGTGAGCGAACCGCTGCCGCCGAACACCGTGTCGTTGCTGCCGGTGGCATCGACGGTGTCGTTCCCGGAGCCGCCGATGATCATGTCGCGCCCGCCCGAGGAGACGAAATCGTTGCCGCTGCCAAGCCCGATCGTGTCCTGGCCGGCGGCGGCGGTGGTGATCACGTCATTGCCGGCATTAGTCCAGACCTGGTTGGTGCCGCCTTCGAGATCGAAGGTCCAGGTGCCCATGTGCGCTTGGCCGCCGACCACGATATTGGTGCCACCCTCGGCGACGAAAGCGCCGTTCGCCGACTGGGCGAAGAGCGTCATGCCGCCATCACCGGTTGCGATATATTGGAAGGGCTTGGCGGTATCGACCACGGTCAGTGGCGCGGTGCCGTCGCTGATCAGCCCGACCAGGTTATCGCCCGTGAGGTCCATCAGCGGGGCATTGGCGGTGGCGATATCGGCGAAGAGCAGAGTTGGCTGCGACAGCGGATAAATATCGTAGGGCGCGGCGCTGACGACGAGCGGTGTCCACGGCATGCCGTTGACGGTGGCGGCCATCATCGCCTGCACGAAACCGCCGGGCAGGCCGTCGACGAAACTGGTGAAGGCGCTCGGGATGGAGGGGGCTGCGGGGATGACCGGCGGCGGCGGTGGGGCGGGCGGCAGCGGCGGTGGCGGGCCCATCACCCGATCATCGGGATCCTCGTTGCCGTTCGGCGCCTGGCCATGCAGATCTCCCTGCTGATCGGGATCGCCCCCGGCGTTACCATAACCATTGTCCTCATGCGCCATGATCACCGGCTCTCCTGCTCTGCGATGGTAGATGCCAGAACCATGCTGTAAAACCAGATTAATGCGAAGCTGGAAAATGCGGCAACAAGCAAAAATTAACCATTTTTCACGAATAATTCACCTACGCCGCGCCCAACCCTCAGAGCGCAACCGTCGGCCTCCAAGTATTAGGCGCCAACTATTAGGCGCGGAGGCTGCGCGCCGCCTTGTTGATGCCTTCGGTGAGCATGGGATGGGGGAAAGCCATCGCGCCGAGGGTCTCGGCGGTACTCTCAGCAGCGATCGCCAGCGCCAGCGGGGCAATGATATGGGCCGCGTCGAGACCGGCAACCTGCGCGCCGATCAGGCGCCGCGTCGCAGTCGCGAACACCAGTTTGATGAAGCCCTCGGTCTCGCCGAAAATCTGCGCCCGCGAATCGGTGCGGTCGTCATACACGGTGACAGCGGTCTTGATGCCCTGCTGCGCCGCTTCCGCGGTCGTCAGCCCGACCCAGGCGATCTCCGGCTCGGTGAACACGGTGAATGGCACTGCGGCGAAATTCATCCCGGCTATTCCTTGTCCGGCGCTCAAGATATCGCCGGCGGCGAGCCAGCTCTGGCAAACGGCGGAATGAAACAACGGGCTGCGGCCGTTGATATCGCCGGGGGCGTAGATATGCGGCAGCGCGGTGCGGAGATGATCGTCAACGGTGATCCCGCCATGCGCCCGAAGCCCCAGCGTCTCCACGCCTGGCGGCAGAACCGCCGCGCGCCCGGTCGCCATCAAGACGCAATCTGCGGCGATGGTGCGGGGTTCGCCGCCGCTCTCATAGCGCACGAGCAATCCGCCCTGCGGGTCGCGCTGGATGGCGCTGACCTTGGCGTTGACGATGAGATCCATGCGCCGGGCGAGCGCGGTATGAAGAAACCGCGCGAGATCGGCATCGGCGCCGGGCAGGATCTCCCCGGTCGCTTCCAGGACGGTCGCGCGGGCGCCGAGATTTTGCAGCATCGAGGCGGTCTCGAGACCGATATAGCCGCCGCCGATCGCCACCAACCGTTGCGGAAACGCCAAGTCGGCGTTGAGACGGAAAACATCATGCGAGGTGAGCGCGAGTTCGGCGCCAGGGATCGGCAAGACATGCGGGGTGGAGCCGGTGGCGAGGATCAGGTTGGTGGCGTGATAGCGCGTCACGTCGCCCGCATCGGTGGTCACCTCGACACGGTGATCGTCGATGATCCGTCCGCGCCCCTTGAGCAGCGTCAGGCCGGCTTTGGCGATCTCGGCGGCGTGCTGGGCATAGCGGATATTCTGCACGCGATCCTTGTGGCGGAGCACGCTCGGCCAATCCATACCCGGCCGCGCGCCGCTGAGTCCGAATAGCGGGAATCGATCGGCGGCAACGCGGGCAAACCCGGCCTCCCGCACGGCTTTCGAGGGCACGCAGCCCTCGGCCAGGCAATCGCCGCCGAGATTGCCGATGGGATCAGCCATGACCACCTTGCGGCCCGCCGCGTGCAGCCGGAAGGCCGCCGGATAGCCGCCGCCACCGGCGCCAAGGATCAGCACGTCAACCGAGATTTCATTTGCCATTTTTCTGCCCCGTCCTGGCGTTAGCCTTGCACCAGCGACGGCGGCGGGCATTGACCGGGATCAATCCCGGCGCCGAGCCTGGCTCCCCTACCGGCGCGCCGCCGGGACATGACATCGGAGAGCACGTTGCCTATCTAGAGATCGCGATGATGAGGAGAGAACCGCTGGTGTTCCGGTCTTGCGTCCATGGCATGCTCGCTCTCGGCCTCGCCGGACTTACCGGCTGCGGCGGGGAGTATTCACCCAATACCTACTCCGCGACCGCCGTGCAGCAGGCGAACAAGGTTGCCCAGGGCGTCGTCGTGGGCGTGCGCGAAATCAAGGTGAGCGCCTCGGAAACCATCGGCGCGGTGGCCGGAGGCGCGATGGGTGGCATCGCCGGCTCACAGGTTCCCGGCAGCACGCTCGGCGAGGCTTTCGGCACGGTCGGCGGCACCATGATCGGCGGCATGGTTGGCGCGGGGGCAGAGCATACCATAAAGGACACCAAGGCCTTCGAATATATCGTGCGCAAGGGCAATGGTGATCTCATCTCGGTAACCCAGAAGGACGAGGTGCCACTGGCGCTCGGCCAGCATGTCCTGGTAATTGCCGGCAATCAGGCGCGGATCGTGCCGGACTATATCGTCCCCCTCAACCCGCAAAATGCCGACGCCCAGAAAGGCGAGAAAGAAACCGCCACGGCACCGGACGCGCCATCCTCCGGCGCAACGCCTTCGGTCACGAGCGCGAACGCGAAACCGAGCGAGAACACGACCGCCGCGCCGAGGCAGACCGCCGACGCCCCCTCCCCGGCCGCTCTCTCGCCGGTCAGCCCGTCGGCCACGCCATTACCCGCCGACGCCGCGTCCGTGCCGCCGCCACCGCTCACGCCCCCGACCGCGGCGCCGAGCCCCTAGCTGAGCCCGCCGCGCTGCGGCCGCTGGCGCGAACAAAACCCTCACGGCGCCTTGGCCCTCACGGCGCCTTGGCCCTCACGGCGCCTTGGACTGCATCGGGCAGGTGCGCATCCCGAGGAGAGTATAAACCGGACAGAAACGGAAGAGAGCGGTTGCGATCGGCACGATGCCGATCAGACCGACCCACCGCCATTCGCCGTGGTCAAACGCGGCGAAGGCGAGAAGGGCGATACCCACCACCAGGCGGATTACCCGGTCAGCGGTGCCGACATTCGGTGTCATGGCCACAAGCCTCCTGAAAGCGTCGGGGGATCCCGACTTTCAATTTATATAGGCAATAACGCCGCTGAAAGAAGGGGCGCGCGGGTTACGCGGAGGGGCGCCGGGCGATCAGATCGATCACCGCGGAGTGCCCGCGATGGCCGCTGCCTTCCGCGAGTAGGGCGTCATGGGCGTCGAGCAGGATGATCTCGGCGCCGGCAAACGCCTCGCGCAGCAGCGCCTCGGTATAGAGGTGGTCGATCTGCGAAGGCCCGCCGGTGCCATAGGCGAGCTGCTCGGTGCGGTAGCCCTCAAGGAAAAGAAGCCCGCCGGGCTTCAACGCCGCCATCATGGCAGCGAACAGGCGGGGGCGGAAATCCGGGGGCGCGAACTGGATGAAAATCGCCACCACCGCGTCGAAAGCGCAGCGCGGCCATACCCAGTGGCGGAGATCGGCGGTCTCAGTGCGGAGCGTAACCCCCCGGCTTGCCGCGAGTTTGCGCGCCTTCTCCTGGGCGGGTGGGGAAAAATCGAGCGAGAGCACATCCATTCCGCGCTCGGCGAGAAACACCCCGTTCCGCCCTTCGCCGTCGGCCAGCGCCAACACCTTGGCGCCGGGTTGGAGGCGCCACGCCTCGCGGGCGAGAAACGCGTTGGGCGCCGTGCCAAAGACGTAATCCTCGGCGGAAAACCGGGTATTCCAGCGTTGCAGATCGGGGGGAATGTCGCTCATCTCGGGTACGCCTCGCTTGCTGTCGAAGGGGTCTCGGCTCTATTGCTGGAGCAGGAGAAACGCCCCATGCCTGAAGAGCCCACGACGCGCACGATGTATGATCGCGGTCTTGACCGCAACCCGGCGAATTACGTGCCGCTCTCGCCGGTCTCGTTTCTGTTGCGCTCGGCGCGCCTCTGGGGGGCGCGGACCGCGATCATCCACGGCGCGCGGCGCATCACCTATGCCGAGATGCTGGCGCGCTGCTGTCGTTTGGCCTCGGCGCTGGCCGCGCGCGGGGTCGGGCACGGTGATACCGTCGCTGTCATCGCGCCCAACGTCCCAGCGCTTCTGGAAGCACATTATGCGGTGCCAGGGCTCGGCGCCGTGCTCTGCCCGATCAATACCCGGCTCGATGCGGAAAGCATCGCGTTCATTCTCCGCCATTCCGAAAGCAAGGTGCTGATCGCTGATCGCGAACTTCTGCCAGCCGTCGGGGCCGCGCTGGTGCGCCTCGACACCCGCCCCGCATTGATCGAGATCGCCGATCCTCTGGCGCTCGAAAGCCACACGCAGGGGGCTATTGAATACGAGGATTTTCTTAGCCAGGGCAGAGAAAATTTCGAACTCCGCCTGCCCGCGGACGAATGGGCGGCAATCTCGCTCGGCTACACATCGGGCACCACCGCCGATCCCAAGGGCGTCGTTGTGCATCATCGCGGCGCCTTGCTCAACGCCGCGGCGATGGCGCTCGAATTCGGCCTCACGCCGGAGAGCGTCTATCTTTGGACGCTGCCGATGTTTCATTGCAACGGCTGGACTAGATCGTGGAGCGTGACGCTCGCGGGGGGCACGCATGTCTGCCTGCGCCGGGTCGATCCGGCGTTAATTTTCCCAGCACTTGCCGACCACGGCGTAACCCATCTCTGCGGCGCGCCCGTCGTACTCAACATGCTGATCCATGCGCCCGAGGGCGTGCGCCGTCGCTTGCTAAAGCGCGTCGATATCATGACCGGCGGCGCGGCACCCCCCTCGATCGTCATTGAGCGCATGGAGGAACTCGGGTTTAAGGTGCATCATCTCTACGGCCTGACTGAAACCTATGGACCGGCCACGGTAAATGCTTGGCAACCCCATCGCGACGCGCTGCCTCTGGCCGAAAAAGCCGCCTTCATGGCGCGCCAGGGCGTGCCACACCCACTAATGGCCGATATGGCGGTACTCGACCCCACAACCATGGAGAGCGTGCCGGCGGATGGCGCCACATTGGGTGAACTGATGCTGCGCAGCAATACGGTGATGAAAGGCTATCTCAAGAATCCAAAGGCAACAGCAGCGGCCTTTGCCGGAGGATGGTTTCACACCGGCGATCTCGCGGTGTTGCACGCCGATGGCTATGCCGAAATCAAGGACCGCGCCAAGGATATCATCATCTCGGGCGGAGAGAACATCAGCTCGCTCGAGGTGGAAGAGGTGTTGTTCCGTCATCCCGCCGTGCTCGAAGCCGCGGTGGTCGCACACCCCGACGAAAAATGGGGTGAGGTGCCGCACGCTTTCGTCACCCTCAAGGAGGGTGCCGGCAATAAGGGTGGCGACGCCGTGAGCGCGGAGGAAATCATTGCTTTTTGCCGCGAGCGGCTTGCGCATTTCAAATGCCCGCGTCATGTCACCTTCGGACCACTGCCGAAAACCTCGACAGGAAAAATACAGAAATTCACATTGCGCCAAGCGGCGCGGCAAGGAGACTAGAGATGCGGATGTTTGATTTATCGGGACGGGTGGCGATCGTCACCGGCGGCAATGGCGGGATCGGGCTTGGCATGGCGCGCGGGCTCGCCGAGGCTGGGGCGAAGGTGGTGCTGGTCGGACGCAACCAGGAAAAGGGCGACGCCGCCGCCGCTGGGCTCGGCGCCCATCGCGCGCTGTTCCTCGCCGCTGACGTCACGCAAAAGGCGGAATGCGAGGGGCTGATCGCGGCAGCGGTAAAAAAATTCGGCCAACTCGACATCCTCGTCAATAATGCCGGCGTGTCGATCCGCAAGGCGCCGGAGACCTACTCGGAGGATGAGTGGCGCACCATTCTCGATACCAACCTGACCAGCGTGTTCTTTGCATCCCAGGCAGCGCATCCGGTAATGAAGCAGGGCGGCGGTGGCAAAATCATCAATATCGGCTCGGTGATGTCAGTGCTCGCCGCGCCCTATAGCGCGCCCTATGCCGCGAGCAAGGGCGGCGTGCTGCAACTCACGAAATCGCTCGCCACTGCCTGGGCCGCCGATAACATCCAGGTCAACGCCATCCTGCCCGGCTGGATCGATACCGAGATGACACAAACCGCGCGCCGCGTCGTCGAGGGACTGCATGAGCATGTGCTGGCGCGCACGCCGGCGGCACGCTGGGGCAGCCCCGCCGATCTCGCCGGGGCGGCGGTGTTTCTTGCCAGTAAAGCTTCGGATTTTATCACCGGCGCAGGCTTGCCGGTCGATGGCGGCTTCATGGCGAAGGCGTAAACGGTGCGGACAAAAAGACGCCCGGGCAAGCGCCCGGACGCCTTCCCCAGAAGCCGTCGTCTTCAGGTTTGGATATCGACGTCCTTGGTTTCGCGCAGAAAGAGAGCGGCGACGACGGCGTTGATCGCGGCAACGATGATGGGAAACCATAATCCGTAATAGATGTCTCCCGACCACGCGACGAGCGCGGTCGCGAGCAGCGGCAGGATGCCGCCGAACCAGCCATTGCCGATGTGATAGGGCAGCGACATCGAGGTATAGCGGATTTTTGCCGGGAACAGTTCCACCAGATAGGCGGCGATCGGACCATAGACCATGCCGACATAGAGAAACATGATCCAGAGCCAGAGGATCGCGAGCGGCCAGTTGATCCTGGCGGGATCAGCCTTCGCCTGGTAGCCGGCGGCGGCGAGCGCGGCGCTGATCCTGGCGGTATCGGCGCCCTCGATGGTGGTCGCGCCGATGGTCGTCACGATTTCCTGACCCGCGGCGGCCGGCACCGATTTGAACGATAGGCCATCCTTGGTCAGCAGATCCTTGACCTTGTCGCAGGCGGTGAAATGCGACCACGGGCCGACAAAAACATGGAAATTGCAGTTATCGGCCGCAACCGTGATCGGGGTTGCCGCCTGGAAGGCGACGAGGCCGGGGTTAACCGCGCGACTCAGGGCTTCGAATAGCGGCAACAGCGTCAAGGCGGAGAGCACGCAGGCGGCGATGATGATCTTGAGCCGCCCGATCCGGTCCGACAGCCAGCCGAAGAGAACCAGCGTCGGCACGCCGAGCACGAGCTGGATGCCGCTCATCAGATAGGCGAGCTTATAGTCGAGATGGAGCGTGATTGTAATGAAGAAGAGAGCATAGAACTGCCCAGTGTACCAGATCACCCCCTCGCCCGAGCAGGTGCCGAAGAGCGCGAGGAAGACGTATTTGTTGTTGGGATAGCGGAGGAAACTCTCGGTGAGCGGGGCGTGCGAGCGCCGTCCCTCTTCCTTGATGCGGAGGAATACTGGGCTCTCGTTGAGCTTGAGGCGGATATAGAGCGAGATGACGAGCAGGATGAGCGAGAGCAGGAATGGGATACGCCAGCCCCAGGTGGAAAAGCCCAGCGGGTCAATGGTCTCGCGGCAGGTGTAGATGACGATCAGCGCCAAAAGGAGGCCGAGCGAGGCCGTGGTCTGGATCCAGCTTGTCGCCCGGCCACGCTGGTCGGCAGGGGCATGCTCGGCGACATAGGTCGCGGCGCCGCCGTATTCGCCGCCCAGGGCGAGGCCCTGCAACAGACGCAAGGCCACGAGCAAAATCGGCGAGGTCCAGCCGATCGCGGCGAAGGAGGGCAGAAGCCCGGTGGCGAAGGTTGCGAGCCCCATGAACAGGATGGTGATGAGAAAAGTATATTTGCGGCCCACGAGATCGCCGACCCGGCCGAACACCAGGGCGCCGAAGGGACGCACCAGGAAGCCCACCGCATACGTAGCAAAAGCCGAGAGCAGGGCCGCGGTATCATTCCCCTTGGGGAAGAAGAGCCCCGCGAAGAACGGCGCGAGCGTCGCGAAGATATAGAAATCATACCACTCGAAGACCGTACCGAGGGAGGAGGCGAGGATGACCTTGCGCTCTTCCTGTTTCGACACCTTCGGCATGCCAGCCAGGCTGGCAGCTTTTCCGGGGGTTGTAGCAAAGCTCATGATTGGGTTTCCTCCTCGGGCATCATTTGGAATCTTGCTTCGCGGATTTCGTTCGGTGTGATCCGATCTTGCCATGATGCCGCATTTTTCGGGCAATGCCCAGCCGGAATAGAGATATTTCAGTTTCCGCGCCGCGCCGCGCCACCCCTCGCCCGCCGGGTTGACCAGCGTCCCACGCCGAGGCACTCTCGGAGACGAGAAGCTGGGCTCGCCGTGCCCGGAATCGCCGCGGATGTAACGCGGCGGAGGGAGGAAATGCGATGAACGACTCTCCAAGCCTCTACCAGCAATCCTATCGGGCCTGGCAGAAAAATCCCGAAGCGTGGTGGGCGGAAGCGGCTGGCGGCATCAGTTGGGAACGACGCTGGGACAAAGTGTTCGACCCCGTGCCCGGCCCTTTCGGCGCGTGGTTTCCCGGTGCCCGCCTCAACACCTGCTATAATTGCCTTGACCGCCATGTCGAGGCCGGGCGCGGCGCGCAACCAGCGCTGATCTGGGACAGCGCGATGGCTGGCCGGATCGAGGTTTTTTCCTATGCCGCGCTGCGGGATCGCACCGCCCGCCTCGCCGGCGCGCTCCGTCGGCTGGGCATCGGGCCAGGCGATCGCGTGGTGATCTATCTGCCGATGGTGCCCGAGGCGGTGGTCGCCATGCTGGCTGTTGCGCGGCTCGGGGCCATCCATTCGGTGGTGTTCGGCGGTTTTGCCGCAGCCGAACTCGCCGCCCGCATTGCGGATGCGAAACCCCGCGTGGTGATTTCCGCCTCCTGCGGGCTGGAACCGGGGCGGATCGTCGCCTACAAGCCGATCCTCGATGCTGCCCTGGCGCTCTCGCCGCACCGGCCGGAAACCTGCCTGATCCTGCAACGCCCGATGCTGCGCGCCGATCTCATGGCGGGGCGCGACGAGGATTTTCTGGAAGCCGAGGCCGCCGCCCTGCCGGTCGATCCAGTACCGGTCGCCGCCACCGACCCGCTCTATATCCTTTACACCTCCGGCACCACCGGTCGGCCCAAGGGCATCGTGCGCGACAATGGCGGCCATGCCGTCGCGTTGTGCCGCTCGATGGGCATGATCTATGGCGTGGGCGCGGGCGACGTGTTCTGGACCGCCTCCGATGTCGGCTGGGTGGTCGGACACAGCTATATCGTCTATGCCCCGCTCCTCGCTGGCTGCACCAGCGTCATGTATGAAGGCAAGCCAGTGGGCACGCCCGATGCCGGCGCCTTCGGCCGGGTCATCGCGGCGCACGGCGTAAAAGTGCTGTTCACCGCGCCCACTGCCCTGCGCGCCATCAAGCAACAGGACCCGGAAGCGGAGCTGCTGCTCGGCCATGATCTCGCGCGTTTCGAGGCCCTATTCCTCGCCGGCGAGCGCTGCGATCCCCCGACCGCCGAGTGGGCGGCCGAGAAACTCCGCCGCCCGGTCGTCGATCACTGGTGGCAAACCGAGACCGGTTGGGCGATCACCGCCGGTTTCCGCGAATTCGGCCTGTTTCCGTTCAAGCCCGGCTCGGGGGGCCGGCCTGCGCCCGGCTATGATTTGCAGGCCCTCGACGAGACGGGGCAGGTGCAACCGCGCGGCCAAAGCGGCAGCCTTGCTATCCGCCTGCCGCTGCCGCCCGGCGCCGCGCCGACGCTTTGGCACAACGAGGAAGGCTATCGCGAGGCCTATCTGCGCGATTTTCCCGGCTGGTATCGCACCGGGGATGCCGGGCTAATCGACGAGGATGGCGATGTCTGGGTCATGGGGCGCACCGATGACATCATCAATGTCGCCGGCCACCGACTCTCAACCGGGGCGATGGAAGAGGTGCTGGCGTCTCACCCTGATGTCGCGGAATGCGCGGTAATCGGGGCCAGGGACACGCTCAAGGGCCAGGTGCCACTCGGCCTTGCCGTCCTGAAGGCGGGGGTGAACCGCCCGGAGGCAGAGATCTGCCGTGAACTGGTGGCCATGGTGCGCGCGCGGATCGGTCCGGTCGCGGCGTTTCATGAGGCACGCATCGTGCCGCGCCTACCAAAAACTCGCTCGGGGAAAATCCTCCGTGCCGCAATCCGCAGGCTCGCCGACGGCGAGCCTGCGAACCCTCCACCCACCATCGAAGACCCTGCTGCCCTCGACGAGGTGGCGCGAGCACTCGGCCCCAGAATCTAACCCGCCTTCGCCGGATGGGACCAAAGAGGCTCTTGCGCAGCCTCCCCTGTTCCTCCGCGCGGGTTCGCTTCGCTGGAGCCCTCGCGTCATGCCTCCGCGCCGGATCCCACGTGCTGCGCGCCCAGATCCGCTGGGCCCTGGTCCGCGATCCCTCCGGTGAGCGTGATCCACAGGCGTTTCTATGTACCGATCTTGATCTTGATCCGACCGCGATCCTCAGACGCTTCGTGTGCCGTTGGCGAATCGAGACAACCTTTCAGGAAGTCCGCGAGCACCTGGGCATCAAGACCCAACGACAGTGATCCGATCTGGCTTGGCTGTGACAATGGATTCTGGCCCACCTCCGGGGGTTGGACAGGCAGTGCCGCCCCGCGGGGCGGCACTGCCTGTCAGCGGCTGTTTT
>JAKCCP010000033.1 GCA_021841985.1 Pseudomonadota bacterium
CGCGGCAGGCGGGCGAAGTGCCAAGCACGGTGCCCTTGTTGCGGTCATAGAGCACCATGATCGGCGGGTCGCGGAACATCGTTGCCAAAAGCGCCGATTTCGGGTCGATCGCGAGGGCGTAGTTGCCGGCGCCGCGCAGATTGCGCCAGGCGGCGATCTGTTTGCCGGCGTCGAGATCGATGACGTCGATCTCCTGGGCGTCGGGAACATTGACGAAGGTGTGGCCGTTGGCGGGGTCGATCGCGAATTCCTCGGGATGCGCCGGCAGATGGATATCGGCGATGACCTTGCGCAGACGCGCATCGATCACCGCGAGCCCGCCATGGCCATAGCCGACCACGACATGGCCGTTGCGCGGATCAATGACGACGTTGTCGGCGTCGCTGCCGAGTTTCAGCACGCCGAGCGGCTTGTAGTCACCACCATGGAACATGCGCACCGTGCCGTCGCCGCCATTGGCGATGAAAAGCGTGTCGGTTGGCGCCGAATAGCCGACACCCTGCGGCCGGTTGAGACCCTTGATCCGATGCACCACCTTGCGCTGACGCCAATCGACGATATCAAGAGAGTTGTTGCCATATTCAGCAACGAACAGCACGCCGCGCTTGGCATCGAGATCGAGATGGTCGATCCGCCCGAGCGTATCGGGCAGTACGATGGTGGCCTCCAGGGCCAAGGGCTGGCTGGCCGATCCGGCAGGCCGGGCCACCAGCATCAGTGCCATGAGCACGCAAAGCGCAAGAGTGCGCGACATATTTTCTACCTTTTCCCTGTTCATTCCTGGTCTCTCTCATTCCTGATCAAGCAGGAAGGCCCGCACCGCCCGGATGGACTCGGTGTCCATCAACGCGGGCGCATGGCCAGCATTTTTGATGATCAGCGGAATAGCGCCGGATTTGATCATTCTGTCAAAAGTTCTCGGCAACAGCAGATCACTCTCCTCGCCGCGGATCGCCAGCACGGGGATGTGAATTTTCTCCCACCACGACCACATCTCGGTGTCGATGGCGAGCGAGGAGCGGATCGGCTTGGCGATGCCGGGATCGTAATGCAGCGCCACGCGGCCATCGGGCAGGTCGCGCGCCGAGGTTTTCGTGAGATGCTCCCATTGCGCGTCGCTCAGCGGGCCGAAGCTGCCATGCACCCGCCGCAGATGTGCCTCGAGCGCCAGGATATCGGGGAATTCCGGGCGCACGCTGACATAATCCCGGATCCGCGCAATCGCCGGTCCGGGCACCATCGGCCCGACATCGTTGAGCACCAGCTTGGTGAGCGGATTGCCGATCGCCGAGGCGATCGCCATGCCGCAGATCCCGCCCAGCGAGGTGCCGACAAACATGACCTTCTCGCCGAGCGCCGCGAGCAGGTGGGTCAGCGCCTGAACGTAGGAGGGCGGCTGATAGAGATTGGCATCGGGCAGCCAGTCCGACGCGCCGCGCCCCGGCAGGTCGGGGCTGATGACGTGGAAGCGATCGGCGAGCCCGAGCGCGAGGGCATCGAAATCCCGCCCCGTCCGGGTCAGGCCATGCACGCAGACGACTTTCGGGTTCTTGCGGCTGCCGATTTCGTGATAGGCCATGCGGTAGAAAGCGCCCCCGAGGTAATAGCGGATTTCCCCCTCATGGGGCCGCATCAAATGACACCCTTGGCCCGCAGCCCGGACAATTCCGCCTCGCCCAGCCCGAGCATCTCGGTGAGCACGCTGGCGCTGTGTTCGCCCAAGCCGGGGGGTGCGAGGCGGTAATCGGGGGGCGTCGCCGAGAGCCGCACCGGGTTGGCGATCACTTTTACCTTGCCGCCGGCAGCACCCGGCTGGTCCATCTCGACGACGGCGCCGCGCGCGAGGACTTGCGGATCGGCGAAGACCTCGGAGAGCCGGTTGATCGGCCCGCAGCCGATCTTGAGGGTTTCCAGTTTTTCCACCCACCAGGCGGTGGGATGGCGCCGCATCACCGGCGTCAGGGTCTCGGTGACCAGCGCCCGGTTCTCGACGCGCGCCGCGTTGGTCGTAAAACGTGCATCCTCCAGCAGCGCGGCGAGGTCGAAGGCGGCGCAGAAGCGCTGGAAGGTCGGGTCGTTGCCGATGGACAGCACGATGTGCCCATCCTCGGTCGGAAATACCTGATAGGGCACGATATTGGGGTGCTGGTTGCCGAGCCTGGCCGGGTTTTCCCCGGTCGCGAGATAGTTCATGCCCTGATTGGCGAGCCAGGCGACATGGGCATCGAGCATGCCGATATCGATCTGCTGGCCCTCGCCGGTTTTCTCGCGATGGCGGAGTGCTGCGAGGATGCCGATGCAGCCATAGAGCCCGGCGAAGAGATCGGCGACCGGCACGCCGACCTTCTGGGGCGGCCCATCCGGCTCGCCGGTCAGGCTCATCACGCCGCCCATCGCCTGGATCAGACTGTCATAGCCGGGGCGCGGCGCGTAGGGGCCGGTCTGGCCGAAGCCCGTGATCGAACAATAGATCAGGCCGGGAAAGCGCCCTTTGAGCTGTTCATAGGCGAGGCCGTATTTGGCGAGCGCCCCCACCTTGAAATTCTCCACCAGGATATCGCACCGCGCGATCAGCCGCAGCGCCAGCGCCTGCCCGTCGGGGGTTGCGATATCGAGGGTGAGCGAGCGCTTGTTACGGTTGACACCGGTGAAATAGGCGCTCTCCTTGGTGCCCGGCATGAAAGGGGGGGCGAAGCCGCGGGTATCATCGCCGGCGCCGGGTTTTTCGATCTTGATGACATCGGCGCCGAGATCGCCCAGCATCTGGGTCGCCGTCGGCCCGGCCAGCACGCGGGTCAGATCGAACACGCGCAACCCCGTCAGGGGACCGCTCGGCGCCTTGGTCTCCATCCTCGTCTCCGCTCATCCGGCGCCCACGCTGCCCGATGGCTTGCAGGGGGCGGGCGCTCGGTTCATCTTTGGCCATTGCTTATAGAGACCCATTCACGGGAGGAAAACCCGATGCTCGACCATCCCCATGCCCCGCCTGCTTCGCCGAGCCTCGATGAACGGGCATTGGCGAAGGCGCTTTCCGGCCATCATTTCATCGGCGGAAGGTTTGTCGCGGCCCATGGCCGCCGCAGCTTCGCAGTGCACAATCCCGCGACCGGGGAGGAAATCGCCCGCGCCGCCGAGGGCGACGCGCATGACGTCGCCACGGCGGTCGAGAACGCGGCGCATGCGCAGGTTTCCTGGGCGCGGACGCCGGCGCGCAAGCGCGGCGCCCTGGTCGCGCAATGCGCCGCCTTGCTTACCGAGCACGCCGAGGAACTCGCCCGCCTGATCGCGCTTGAGACCGGCAAGGCGCTGCGCACCGAAAGCCGCGTCGAGGCCGGCGTGGTGGCCGATATCCTGAGCTTTTTCGGCGGGCTGGGGAGCGAGTTGAAGGGCGAGAGCGTGCCTTTCGCCCCCGATGTCCTTGCGGTCACGGTGCGCGAGCCGCTCGGCGTGGTCGGCGCGATCATTCCGTGGAACGTGCCGATGCTGCTGATGGCGCTGAAAATCGCCCCGGCCTTGGTCGCGGGCAACACGGTGGTGGTGAAATCCGCCGAGGAGGCGCCGCTCGCGGTCTTGCGGGTGTGCGAGCTGATGAACCGCATTCTGCCGCCGGGCTGTTTCAATATGCTGTCGGGCTTCGGCCCGGAATGCGGCGCGCCCCTCGTCGAGCACCCCAAGGTGCGGAAACTGACCTTCACCGGCAGCGTCGAGGTCGGGCGCATCGTCGCCCGCGCGGCGGCCGAAAAGCTCATTCCCGTCACGCTGGAACTCGGCGGCAAGAGCCCAATGATCGTCTTCGCCGATTGCGATTTCGAGAAAACCGTGATGGGCGCCATCACCTCGATGCGCTTCACCCGCCAGGGCCAGAGCTGCACCGCGGCCAGCCGCATCTATGTCGAGCGGGGGCTGTTCGAGCGTTTCGTGGATGCTCTCGCGGCCAAGGTGGACGCCATGGTGATGGGCGATCCGCTCGATGAAAAAACCGATATCGGCGCCATCATCAGCCCCGGCCAGTTCGAGAAAGTCGAGGGTTTCATCGCCGAGGGCTTGGCCACGCCGGGCGCTGCGGCGCGCGTCTGTAGCGCGATGCCAAAAGACCCGGCGCTCAAGAAGGGGCTGTTCTTGCGCCCGCACATCTTCACCGGCCTCCCCCGCGAGAGCCGGCTGGTGCGCGAGGAGATTTTCGGCCCCGTCACCTGCGTCTTTCCCTTCGATGACGCCGAAGCGGTGCTGGCCGAGGCCAATGACAGCGAATACGGCCTCGCCGCCTCGCTCTGGACCAACAACCTCAAGCGCGGCCTCGATCTCGCCCACCGTCTCGAAGCGGGGCTGGTGCAGATCAACCAGAACCTCGTGGTGCAGGCCAATCTCTCCTATGGCGGGGTGAAAAGCTCGGGGCTTGGCAAGGAAGCGAGCCTGGAAGCCATGCTCGAACATTTCACCCATAAGAAGACGATCATGGTGAATTACGGGTAAAGCCCCCGTTCGGCGGCAAAAATTAAGGGCCTCGCGACGCGAGGCCCTTTTTCCGTGAGGCGGAAAAGCCCGGTCAGCCCTTGTCGGACGCCGCGGCTTTGTCGGAATTCCCGAGATCGACCGCGACATAGGCGGCGGTGCCGTGACGCAGGATGCGCAAAGCGACGGCATGGTGCGCATGGGCGGATTTCTTGATCAACTTGACCGCCTCTTCGGGGTTTTCGACCGGCGCGGTGCCGACGCCGATCACCACGTCGCCGGGCTCAAGACCCGCCTGTTCCGCCGGTGAGCCGGGTTTAACCGCGGCGATGACGGCGCCGTGGCT
>JAKCCP010000204.1 GCA_021841985.1 Pseudomonadota bacterium
GCGAACATCTGGTCTACAAACTTGCATACCCAGAGGGGTCACGGTTGGACGCGAATTGACACCATAAGGCGCACCACGTCCGTCGGCGTCGCCGCGGCGAGCGGCCGAAGAAGCGGTCGAACTTGGCCACGGTGTGGACATAGGATCGCTGGGTTGCCGGCGACAGGTTGCGGACCGTCATGTCCTCGATCATGCGCCGGCGCAGGTGGCTTATCTCGGTCATCTGGGTCTCCCGTTCTAGGGTTGGGGGGCAGCATCCAACCCCTGGCAGACCAGCAAGCCCACGCATCCCAATGGGGCCGCAACTGCCGCGTTAGCAGTTTAGTTCAATCCCGTAGCTGTGGGGAGGATACCTGAAGTGTTCAAACGACATCGAGCCCGATATCAAGTGCCTGCGGGCTGTGGGTGATCCACCCTGCCGAAATCAAATCGACGCCGGTCCCGGCGATTTCTGGTGCGGTCTTGGGGGTGATGCGACCCGAAGCCTCGCTAAGAGCGCGGCCATGAATACGCTGAACCGCTTCCCGCAGGTGCGGCGGAGACATGTTATCGAGCAACACCGCGTCCACGCCGACGGTGAGCGCCTCGTCAAGCTCGGCGAGGGTTTCGACCTCGCATTCGATCTTGACCATGTGGCCCACTCCCGCCCGTGCCCGCTGGATGGCTTCTGTCACGCTTCCAGCAATGGCAACGTGATTGTCCTTGATCAGCACGGCATCCCCTAGTCCAAAACGGTGATTGTGTGCCCCGCCCACACGCACGGCGTATTTCTGCAATGCCCTGAGGCCGGGCAGCGTCTTGCGCGTGCACACCAGATGGGCCCTGGTGTGAGCGATGGCCGCAACGATGGTATGGGCGAGGGAGGCAATTCCCGAGAGATGGCAAAGGAAATTGAGCGCAACCCGTTCCGCTCCAAGAATGGCGCGCGCGGAGCCTTCGATGGTTGCGATTACGTCGCCGGCGCTCACGCGCCCGCCATCGGCGATGGCGATATCAATGCGGGTGGCGGGATCAAGGGCGGTGAAAGTGGCCTCAACACAAGCAAGGCCAGCAACAATGCCCTCTTCCCGGGCAATGAGAAAGGCGCGTAAACGATGGGAAACAGGAACTATGGCCGCGCTAGTGATATCCCCCGCCTCGCCCAGGTCTTCCGCAAGGGCAGCGGCAACCACGTTCCGGATAAGGAAATGCGGAGGAGGGGCGGACGCTTGCGGCATCATGGCGTGATCTTTCACAAAGAACGGCTTGTCGGGAGGATGGGTGCGCCAAGGATACTCGCGGTGCGCTCCGCAGCTTCCGCGAGGGTGAAGATTTGCGAGCGGGCAAGGGCGGCGTGTTCGGGAAAGTCGGAACGCGAATGCGCGCCGCGGCTTTCCCGACGTTCATGCGCGGCATACACCATGAGGAAAGCGGCAAGCGCCGCATCATCGGCGCCGATTGCGGGGGCAAGGCTGGCGAGTGCCGTGCGCAAGGTCGCGCCGTCCCGCCAAATCCCCATCGCCTCATCCATGAGGACAGCGAGGGTAACGGGTGCCCTGCCGGCCGGCATGGGCAAGGGTGAGGTTCGCGGAGCGGGGCATTGGAGCGACTGGAACACGCTCTCCCGCCAGCGCGCGCCGATGAGAAGCCCCATGGCGGCGGCCTCGAGCAGCGAGTTGCTGGCCAGCCGGTTGGCCCCGTGCAAGCCGCTTGCCGCCGCCTCCCCCGCCGCGAAGAGACCGGTGATGCTGGTTTGTCCGCCGGCATCGGTTTGAATCCCCCCCATGTGGTAATGGGCAGCCGGCCGGATGGGCACCGGCGCGCGGGTGGGATCGAGGCCGAAAGCGCTGGCGGTTGCGCAAAACCTGGGAAAACGAGCGGCGAGCTTTGGCCCGAGCGGCCGGGCGTCGAGGAAGACGCGATGGCCGGCCTCTTGGTGGCAGGCGATGGCCCGGGCAAGCTCATCGCGCGGGGCAAGCGGATCGATGAAAGCATTGCGTCGTTCATCGATCACGAGCGCCCCGGCCCCGCGCAATGCTTCGGTCAGAAGCGGCAGAGGCGAGGCATCGGCGGCAAGCGCGGTTGGATGAAACTGGACGAATTCGAGGTCACGAAGCTGTGCGCCCGCTCGCGCGGCGAGCGCGAGGCCGCGGCCGGCGGCCGAGGGCGGGGCGCTTCTTGTGCCGAACAATCCCGCTGTGCCCCCGGTGGCAAGCAAAATGGCGGGGCAGGCGAGAAAAAAGCACTCTCCACCATGGGCAAGCCACAAGCCGTCAATCCGCCCCTTGTGCAGGACCAAAGCGGTGGCTTCTGTCTCCTCGAGACACGTCACATGGGAAGCCGCGCGCAGGCGGGCAGTCAGCGCCGCCATGATCGCCGCGCCGGTGTGATCGGCGACGTGATGGATGCGAGGCAAAATGTGTCCGGCTTCGCGGCCGAGGGCGAAATCTCCGTTCGCGGCACGGTCGAAGATCACCCCCCATGACTCGAGAGCATCGATGACGGCGGGCCCGCGCGCGATGAGATGGGCGGCGACATCCACATCGTTGAGCCCGTCGCCGACGGCGAGCGTATCGGCGAGGTGACGGTCAGGGCCGTCGTCCGGGCTGGTTGCCGCCGCGATCCCGCCTTGGGCCGCGGCACTTGCCGCGCCCGCGCCGAGGCGATGGGCGGTGACCAGCAGGACGGGGCGAGGGGCGGCAGCCAGCGCAGCGGCGAGGGCCGCAAGCCCAGACCCCACAATTACCGGCAGGTTTGAAGGAAACCTCATCCGATGGCGAGCATCCGTTGCAGGGGACGGCTGGCGGCCGTGATCAGCGCCGGATCGAGCTTTACCTCAGGACTCAACGTCTCCAGCGCGCGACGGATCTTGCCGAGGGTGATCCGCTTCATGTGCGGACAAAGATTGCAGGTGCGGATGAACTCGGTCTCGGGATGAGCGGCGGCGAGATTGTCGCTCATACCGCATTCGGTGATAAGGGCGACGCGGGAAGGGTGGTGCTTGTCGAGGAAGGCCGCCATCGCCGCCGTCGAGCCTGCAAAATCGGCGGCGGCCACCACTGGTTCGGGGCATTCGGGGTGAGCGAGCAGAGTGATGCCGGGGAAGCGCTCGCGCAATTCGGTAAGCTCGGCGGGGCCAAATCGCTCATGCACCTCGCAAGCCCCCGCCCAGGGAATGATCTTGATCCTTGTCTCGCGCGCGGTATTGGCAGCCAGGAAACGGTCAGGGAGCATGATCACCGCCTCAGAGCCGAAATCGCGCGCGGCGGCCTCGACCACGCGCGCCGCGTTGGCCGAGGTGCAGCAATAATCGGCGAGGGCCTTTACCGCCGCCGAGGTGTTGACATAGGCGACGACCGGCAGGCCAGGATGCCGCGCCTTGAGGGCGACGACATCATCAGGGCCGATGCTTGCGGCAAGCGAACATCCGGCCTCCTGATCCGGGGTGAGGACGCGGCGATCGGGGTTGAGGAGCTTGGCGGTTTCAGCCATGAAATGCACGCCGGCGACAACGAGCACGTCGACGGAAAAGCGCTCCGCGGCGCGGGCGAGAGCGAGGCTGTCGCCGACCACGTCGGCCACGCCGTGGAAAATATCTGGAGTTTGGTAATTATGAGCGAGGACGAGGGCGCGGCGATCGCGTTTGAGGTCATGGATGGCGGCGATGTCCTCGGCAATGAGCGCCCATTCGGCGGGGTGGAGATAGGAGGCCAGACGGGCCTTGATGGCGGTGAGGGCAACAGCCGTGGTCGGGGCGTCGTTCATCGGGTTCAACCTCACAATACTCTAAATGAGTATAAACATGGCGCCGATAAGGTACATCCCCCCTCTCTTCGGCAGGGCCATTTATATTCTAATATAGAGAATAAATCAAGCGCGCACCACCGGCAACCGCGTGCCAACGCTCGCCCGCTCGGTGCGCAGCGCTTCACGGAAACGGTAGAGTTTTGGCCGGCCGGCCGCGCAGCCCACTTCCCACCATCGCCCCGGTCTCCTCAACCAGGTTCTGGCTTTCCACCATGCGGCGGAAATTGGGCTTGTGCAGGGGCTGTCCAGCGATCGCCTCGACCGTGCGCTGGAGTTCGAACAGCGTGAAGCTCTCGGGCATCAACTCGAAGATCACCGGCCGATATTTGATCTTGGCGCGCAGCCGGGAGGCGGCTGTGGCAAGAATGCGACGGTGATCGGCCTCCATCGGCACGCCGAGCGCGACCGGGGGCGGGATAAGTCCGTGACCACGTGCCGCCTCCGCAACCAGACCCGCTTCATAAAGGAGTTCATAGCGGGCAAGCACCAGTTCCTCGTTCCAGGGAAGGCCGGACGATCCGAAGCAGACCGAAACCTGCGCCTCTCGCGCCGTATCATCCCCTGCCCACTGGCGGAGCCGGGCGGCAATGTCGGCAGCGGCCGCTCGCCCTGCGGGCGAGCATTGGTTTTCCCAGGGGAAATAGCCATACCAATCCTGCCATGTGGCAGCGGCAAGCGGGCGGCTTTCGCGGGTAAGCGCCAGATAGGAGATCGAGATGGTGCGCTTGGCGGTGCTACGGTTGCGGTCCGCGAAAGTATAGAGCTGTTCAACATAGCCGAGCGGATGGCCTGTCTGCTGCTCAACCCAGATACGTAACCCCCCTTGCAGCGAGCGATGACGGCTCTCGAACGGACCGGCGGGCAGGACAGTGCCGCCTTCGAGGGTGAGCACGCGCGGAATAAAGTCGGAAACGGCGATGACCACCGCGATGAGTTCGGCCCGCACGCTCTCGCCGTCATTGGGGAGCATCCTGACCTCG
>JAKCCP010000155.1 GCA_021841985.1 Pseudomonadota bacterium
ATGGCGCCAGCGCTCGGCCTCGGGAATGCCGATCTCGCCGGCCTCCTCGGCGCTCATCGGCGAGAGGATCTGGGCGATGCGCGCGGCGTCCGTCAGCGCCTTGGCGCCGCGCGCCGCCTCGACATCGAGGCCCGCGCCCTTGCGCACATGGTGGATCAGCAGCACCGCCGCCCCCGTCGCCTCCGCCACTTCCGCCCAGGCGGTCGCGGCGGCGTCCATGTGCGGGTTGGAGTTTTCCTCCAAATGGTGCGACTTGACGAAGGGATCGACGATGATGCAGCCGATCGCCCCCGCCCGCGCCGCCTCGATCACGCCCTCCTGGTCGGGAAAAATGACGCTGCGATCAGGGGTTTCCTCGGCCATCACGAGCCGGCGGGTGCGCCCGGAATGGAGGAAGAGGCGGCCGAAAACCTCCTCGCGCGTGATGCCGTGGTGCAGCATTGCGGCTGCGACGCGGCGGTTCAGCTCGTCCATCGGGTCTTCGAGGTTGAGCAGCCAGACCGGCGTTGCATGATGCACCCGCTCGCCGAGCAGCGGCCGGCCGGTGGCCAGCGCCAGGGCTTCCGCGATGGCGAGCGCCGATTTGCCAACGCCCCCCGGCGCCACCAGCACCGAGACGAAGCCCGCGACGAGGGCCGTGCCATAGAGCCAGGGCCGGGGCGCGATCGTCGCGGGGGCGGGGAGGGCGGCGGGGACGGCGAGCAGCGGCTCCGCCGGCCAAAACTCCCACCCCGGGGCGAGACCGTTTCCCCCCGCTTGTCTCACGCGAAAACCGGCAGCGGATAGGCGCTCCCGGCGAGCAGGGTGTTTTCCGTGAGCAGGCCCCAGGCGAGCGGGTGGCCGGCGGCCAAGGGGGCGCGGTCGGGGGCCGGGGCGGGCGCGGCTTCGCGGACAGGACGGGTGGCGCCGATTTTCCGCCCGCGCTCGATCACCGCGTTACGGCTGACGCCGAAGGCCCGCGCGATCTCATCCCAGGAGAGCCCCTCGGCGCGGGCGCGTTTGAGGGCGAGGTCGTTGGGTTCGGTCCAGGTGAGTTTTTGCGGCATGGGCGGTTCCTCCGGGGTGGGCGCCCGCATTGTTAGTTATGCTTTCTAACAATGTCAACAATTCTAACTAGCATTGTTAGAAAAAATGACCTATGCCTCGGAGATGGCCACCACCCCGCCTATTCCGCCCGATACCGTCGGCGCCCGCATCCGCGCGGCGCGGGCCGCACGTGGGCTGACCCAGGAGGCGCTGGCCGCCCGGGTCGGCGTCTCGCGCTCGGCGGTGGCGCAGTGGGAGACCGAGCGGGCCGGGCAGATCCGCGGCAATCTCGGGCGCATCGCCGAGGCTCTCGCGGTCTCGGTGGAATTTCTGCTCTTCGGCGCCGACAAACGGGCCCCGCGCGAGGCCATCTCGGGCGACGAACTGGCCCTCTTGCGCCTCTACCGCGAACTTTCCCCCGAAGACCGCGCGATGCTGCTCACCACGGCGCGGCGGCTGGCGCGGGGGGGGTAGGGGGATATTTCTTGCGCCGGGAAGAAAATTGATTTATATGTCAATTAACACCGTTTTCCCCGCGACTGGCTGGGCGACAGGGGCTCGCCCGCGTGGGAACGGGCGCTCGCCGACTGTGTGCGGCAATGGGACACGCTGTTTCCCGGCCGCGCGTCCTGTTCCGGTGCGTCGATCCACGACTACGTGACGGAGAATTGCGATGACTTTGCTCTCATCCCGACGCAACGGCGAAAGCAGCGAAAGCCGTGACCGCGCCGATTACGGCTTTGCCCGCCTGCGCGATCAGGTTTTCGACGCGGTCACCGCGCTCTGGCGCCGGCGCAAGGCGGAGGGGCTGACACAAAAGGAACTCGCCGCCCGCATCGGCCGCGATCCCGCCTGGGTCTCGCGCAACCTCGCCGCCCCCGGCAACTGGACACTGCGCACCGCCGGCGAACTGATCCAGGCGCTTGAAGGCGAGGCCGAAATCAACGTCGCGGCGCTGGAGGACAGGCCGGAGACGCCGGCGAATGTCGATGCCTATGGCCGGTATTTGCCGCAACATAGTCGCCAGCCGCATAAAAACTAGCGCGGGGAGATAGCGCGCAACCGACGACGATCTTTCCGCCGAAGACCGCGCGATGCTGCTCACCACGGCAAGGCGGCTGGCGCGAGGAGGGTAGGGGGCATGTCTGATATCGCAAAATTGCTATTGAACCGATGAGATGGTTTTGTTACCCTACGGGTGACGAACCGGACCTCTGGGCGCACTGGTTCGCCCGGCAAAGCCAACGCGTGCGGGCCAAACATGCGGTGGTGATGCGGTGAAAACGGTTTGGAGAGGACGACACGCCATGACCACCCCGCATGATCGCGCAGCCCTGCGCGACAAGGAATATCGCGACGCTTACGTGGACGGCCATGTGAAATCCTACATCCCTTATCAACTGCGGGCCATTCGCGAGAAGCTGGGGCTGACGCAAAAGGCGTTCGCCGAACGCATCGGCAAGCCGCAAAGCGTGGTCTCCCGGCTCGAAAACACGGAATATGGCAAGGTCACGGTGCAGACGCTCCTCGACATCGCGCACGGGCTCGATATCGCGCTGGTGGTGAAATTCGCCTCTTTTCCGGAATTTCTCGCAACCTACGACGATCTTTCCGCCGAGGCGATGGCGGTCGAGCCCTATGATTCCGACGCAGAGGCGGCGGCGGCGGAGGAGGAGGAGGTGGAAGCACGGGGGCAGCGCGAAGATAAGACCTCGCATAAGAAAAACGTCTTCTCCTCGATAGAGGGATGATCGCAGCGTGAATCCCCAGCGCCTTTATGCTCAACAGATGGCTCGCTGGCTGTTCGGCGAGTTCCTGTTTGTTTGGGCGACGATGGTCCCGATCATTGCTGTGATCCTGTTGGTCTGGCTTTTCGGGGCGTCTGAACCATCGATACGCATCACCGGTATGCTCCTCCAAATTCTGGGGCTGATCCCAATATTCAAGGGCATCCTTGAGATTCGGCGTGAGTTTGGGTTTCCTGATATTATTCAATCCTTGAAGTCATCATGGGAAAATCGGCCGAAATACAAACCTGCGCCGATAGAAGCGACGGTTGCCGCGGGGATGGGAGGTTTCGGCATGAGCGCATCTGGCTATCTGTCGGTCCCGAGTAGCGAAAATGATCCAATTCAAAAACAGCTCAATGCACTCAGGTCGAATATAGAAATGTTGCGCAAGGATTTTGAGGCCAACAAGAAGTCCATGAACGAATCGCTCGAAAAATATCGTTATGACCTAACGCAGTTCGCGCACTCACAGTCGAGCAAGATCTCCAGTCTGAGCGAAAAATTGAGATCCGTCAGCACGAGTGGGCTTGCCTGGTCGGCATCTGGCGCAATTTGGATCGGTGTCGGTATCGTCTTGAGCTCAATGTCAATCGAAATTCATGGCCGGTTGTAACGCTATTTTCCGTTTGGCTAAATGTTGGAGAGCAGTCAGCCAGGTTCCCTGGTCGCCCAATCTTGCCGTGCCTCTTGTCTCCATACTGGGGCCAATGAAAATTGGCCTTGTGCAAGCGGCGCATGGGAAACCGCCGCGAAAATAAACCCGCGATAGGAGATCGTTCATGGCGCTTTTGCACCTTCCACTCGATGCCATCATCGAGCAGTATCTTCGCGATCTGATCCAGACCGGCGCGCGCGAGAGCCTTTATATCGACTATAAGCGCGAGACCTATGGCGGGAATGACGCGGCCAGGAGGGAGTTTCTTGCCGATATCTGCTCGTTCGCCAATGCCGGAGGCGGCGATATCGTCATCGGCATGGCGGAGGGTGAAGGCGTCAAAAAAGGCGTCGCGATCGACATCGTTCCGTTCAAGGGGAGTGCGGACGACGAACTTCGCCGGCTCGAACAGATGGCGCGCGACGGGATCGAGCCGCGCATCATCGGGCTTGCCGTTCGCATCGTTCCGGTTTCCGGCGGTGTTGTTCTCGTCGTGCGGATTCCAAAAAGCTACAACCCGCCGCATCGGGTCGCGTTTCAAGGCTCCAAACGGTTTTATGCGCGCAGCTCGGGCGGGAGATACGAACCCAATGTCGAGGAACTCCGCAATCTCTTCCTCGCCGCCCCGCATCTTCATGAGCGCATCCGCGCCTTCCGCATGGAACGCATCGCCCGCATCGCCGCCGGCGAAACCCCGGTGGCGCTATACAAAGGCTCACCTGGGCGCGCGGTTTTGCATATCGTGCCCTACAGCGCCTTCGGTGGTTCCGATCCGTATCTGATCCGAAAATTGGAAAAAAATTGGCAGTTTTTTCCACCGTTTGCGCGCGAAAACGCAACATTTCACGAAGTGAATTTCGAAGGCTTCGTCACTCTGCGCAATTACGCAGAAGACCCGTCCGAACATGCATCCTACTGCCAGGTTTTTCGCCATGGCGCGCTGGAGGCCGTAAATTATATCAATCCAGACGACGTATATTCTCAGAGTGCCTTCTATCATTATTTCATGCCCCGCATTTTGGACAGCGTTTTCCGTCTCACGAACGCATTGGCACGCTGCGACATCGCGCCGCCCTATGTGGTGATGTTCAGCCTGCTCAATACGCCTCGGTCAAACTCTCGTGCACCAACCGCGTTGCGAAGCGCCCATCAGGACCAGTATCATTTCATCGAGGCGTATCTCGAAACCACCCCGGAATCGACCGAAGCGGCCGCACAGCCTTTGATCCCCCTGTTCGACCACATCGCCAGCCTCTCAGGCGCGATTTCGAGCGGCATCGAG
>JAKCCP010000250.1 GCA_021841985.1 Pseudomonadota bacterium
GACGAAGTAGGTTCGCTTCGCGGCATCGATACGCACCGCGACCGCCAGCGGCGCGCCGCGATCCATGCGATAGGTGAAGTGCCCGCCCGGGATGCGCGCCAGCACCCGGCGCACGCTCTCCTCGGCATTGTCCATGACATGGCGCATATAGGCCGAAACCATGTCCCAGCCATACTGCGCGATCACCCGCTGCAATTCCCGCACCCCGCGCGCATTCGCCGCCACCTGCGCCTTGATGTCGGCGACATTGACATCGGGGCTGCGCGCCGGATAGCGCGCGGCCCCGAGCAGGGCGCGGAACTCCGTCTCGCGGAAATGCCCGCCCGAAGCATCGCCCTCGACGAGGAGAAAATCATCGATCACCACGCCCTCTTCCTCGAGCGTGGTCGAGTAGGGCGGCGTCGAACCCGGGGTCGCGCCGCCGATATCGGCGTGATGCCCGCGCGAGCCGACGAAAAAACGGATCTCGCGCCCGCTCTCGTCGAAAACCGGGGTGATGACGGTGACATCGGGGAGATGCGTGCCGCCGTTGAAGGGATTGTTGAGGGCGATGACGTCGCCCGGTTTCAGGGTCTCGCCGCGCCGCGCGAGCACCGTGCGCACGCTTTCCCCCATCGCGCCGAGATGCACCGGCACATGCGGCGCATTGGCGACCAGCGCGCCGCTGGCGTCGAAAATCGCGCAGGAGAAATCGAGCCGCTCCTTGATGTTCACGCTGAGCGAGGTGTTCTGCAAAACGGCGCCGGTCTGCTCGGCGACATTCATGAAGAGATTGTTGAAGAGTTCGAGCAGAACCGGATCGGCGCGCTCGGTGCCGGCGGCATGGCGCATCTCGCGCGCGCTCGCGCGGGTCAGCAGCAGATGGTTGCGCGCGGTGATTTCCGCCTGCCAGCCGGGCTCGATCACCGTCGTCGCATTGGCCTCGCGGATCAGCGCCGGGCCGGACAAACGATCGCCGGCGGCGAGCGCGCTGCGCTCGAACACCGGCGCGCGATGCGAAACCCCTTGGCTGAACAGCGAAACCTCGTCGATCGCCTCGGGCACGCCGACGGTTCGCGCCGCCAGCGTCTCTTCGGCGACCGCGTCGCCCGGGGCGATCGCCTCGATCGCGACCAGTTCGGCGACCAGCGCCCGCCCGGGCGGCGGCGTGAAACCGAAACGGGCGCTGTGCGCGTCGGCGAAATCGGCCACCATCGCGGCCAGCGGCCCGAACGGCACGGCGAGCGCGGCCTCGGTGCTTTCGATACGAATATGCACCGAATGATTGACGTGGATTGCCGCCCGCGCCGCCCCCTGCGCGACCAGCGCCGCGATGCCGTCGGCGGCGAGTTCGGCGAGGGTTTTTTCGAGAGTCGGAATCGCGGCGTCATCGAGCGGCGTTTCCACCGCCTGCTCGCGCATCACCACCTGATCGGCAAGCCCCATGCCATAGGCCGAGAGCACGCCGGCGAACGGATGCAAAAACACTTTGTCCATGCCGAGCGCATCGGCGACGAGACAGGCGTGCTGGCCGCCGGCGCCGCCGAAGCAGGCGAGCGTGAAGCGCGAGAGGTCATGGCCTTTTTGCACCGAAATCTGCTTGATGGCATTGGCCATGTTGGCGACGGCGATGGCGATGAACCCCTCCGCGAGACGCTCGGCGGTCTGCGCGATGCCGGTTTTCGCGCCGACCTCGGCGGCCAGGGCGGCGAATTTTTCGCGCACCAATCCGGCATCGAGCCTCTGGTCGCCACTTGCGCCGAAAATCGCCGGGAAATGCCGCGGCTGGATTTTGCCGAGACAGACATTGGCGTCCGTCACCGTGAGCGGCCCGCCATTGCGGTAGCTCGCCGGGCCGGGCACGGCGCCGGCCGAATCCGGGCCGACGCGGAGCCGCGCGCCGTCGAAATGCAGGATAGAGCCGCCGCCGGCGGCGACGGTGTTGATCGCCATCATCGGCGCGCGCAGGCGCACCCCGGCGATCTCGGTCTCGAAGGCGCGCTCGAAGGCGCCGTCATAGAGCGCGACATCGGTCGAGGTGCCGCCCATGTCGAAGCCGATGATATGCGTTATCCCCGCCGCCTCCGCCGTGCGCGCGGCGCCGACGATGCCGCCGGCGGGGCCGGAGAGAATCGCATCCTTGCCCTGGAAATGCCGCGCCTCGGCGAGCCCGCCATGCGATTGCATGAAATAGAGCTTTGTCCCGGAAAGCGCCGCCGCCACCCGATCGACATAGCGGCGGAGAATCGGCGAGAGATAGGCATCGACCACGGTGGTATCGCCGCGCGGCACCAGCCGCAGCAAGGGGCTGACCGCGTGGCTCGCCGAAACCTGCGCAAAACCGGCTTCGCGGGCGATGTCGGCGAGCCGCCGCTCGTGATCGGGGTATTTCCAGGCATGCATGCGCACGATCGCGCAGGCGGCAAACCCCTCGGCGCGGGCTTGGGCGAACGCTTCCCGCGCGCGCGCCTCATCGAGCGGGGCCAGTTCGGTGCCATCGGCGGCGATCCGGCCATCGATCTCCACCACCCCCTCGTAGAGCTGGCTCGGGAGGGTGATCGCGAGATCGAAAAGGCGCGGGCGCGCCTGGTTGCCGATGCGCAAAATATCGGCAAATCCCCGATCGACGACGAGCAGGGTGCGCTCGCCCTTGCGCTCCAGAAGCGCGTTGGTCGCGACCGTGGTGCCCATTTTCACCGCCTCGATCGCGCCGGGCGGGATCGCCGCCTCGGCGGCGAGGCCGAGCATCGCCTTGATCCCGGCGATCGCCGCGTCCGGATAGCGGGCGGGGTTTTCCGAGAGCAATTTATGGGTGAGCAAGCGCCCGTCCGGCGCCCGGGCGACGATATCGGTGAAGGTGCCGCCGCGATCGATCCAGAACTGCCAGCCGGAAGCAAGCGGGGTTTCGGGGCGCGCGGTGGCTTCGCTCATCGAGGTTCCTCGGGCTTGGGCGGTGGTTTTTTCCAGACCCATCATTGACAAATTATCGATAAATCGTCAACGATTTCCCAACCACCCATCGTCAAGGGAGTGCCTTCGATGCCTGAGCCCGAGGCTGCCCCGAAGATCCGGCGCGATCCCGTGGTGTCCTCCGCCCATCTCGCTTCCGGCGGCTCGCCGGCGCTCTCGGAGGTCGAATTCGGCCTCACCCTCGCCCATCACGCCTTTCAGCGCTGGATGATCCGCTGCGCCGCCGCCGCCGGCGCGCCCGGCCTCTCGCCGATCGAGGTTCTGATCCTGCACACCGTCCGCCATCGCGACCGGCCGAAGCGGCGGGCCGATATCGCCCTCGTCCTCGACATCGAGGATCCGCATCTCATCACCTACGCCCTCCGCAAGCTCACCCGCGCCGGCCTCATCACCAGCGAACGCGCCGGCAAGGAGGCGCTGGTGCGCGCAACCGCGGACGGCGCGGCGCTCTGCGCCCGCTATGCCGCGATCCGCGAGCGGCTGCTGGTCGCGGGCTTTGCCGCGACCGGCCCCGGCGAGGCGCCGCTCTCGGCGCTCGCTTCCCTGCTGCGCGCGCTCTCCGGCCATTACAACCAGGCCGCCCGCGCGGCGGCGACGCTGTAACCCCGCCAGCAAGAAAGGAATCAGGCCATTTCCGAGATCGCCGCTCCCCCCGCCGAAACCGGCTTGTGGGCGTTTTTCCGCAGCATGACCGCGCCCGAACGCGGCACGTTTGTCGCCTGCGCCACCGGCTGGGCGCTCGATGGCATGGATTTCATGATCTACCCGTTGGTGCTGGGCTCGATCATGCAGCTCTGGCAGGTCGGCGGCGGCCGCGCTGGGCTGGCCGCGACGGCGACCTTGCTCGCCTCCGCGATCGGCGGCTGGCTCGCCGGGTTTCTGTCGGACCGCATCGGCCGGGTGCGCACCTTGCAGCTCACCATTCTGTGGTTCTCGCTGTTCAGCCTGCTCTCGGCTTTCGCGCAGAGTTTCAATCAGTTGCTTCTCTTCCGCACGCTCCTCGGGTTTGGCTTCGGCGGCGAATGGGCGGTCGGCGCGGTGTTGATGGGGGAGGTGATCCGCCCGGAATTTCGCGGCCGCGCGGTGGGCTCGGTGCAGGCGGGTTGGGCGCTCGGCTGGGGTGCCGCAGTCCTTGCCCAGGCGGTCTTGTTTTCGCAGCTTTCGCCTTCGCTGGCCTGGCGCGCGATGTTCGCCCTCGGTGTCGCCCCGGCGCTGCTCACGCTCTATATCCGTCGCCACGTCGCCGAGCCGGAACTGGCGCAGACGACCCGCCAGCGGCGCCTCGCCGCCGGCGAAAGACATCCGACGCTCGCGCGCATTTTCGCTCCCGACATCCTGCCGACCACCCTGCTCGCCGCCTTCGCCTCGACCGGCGCCCAAGGCGGCTATTACGCCATCACCACCTGGCTCCCGACCTTCCTCAAAACCACGCGCGGGCTGAGCGTGATCGGCTCGACGGGCTATCTCGCGACGCTGATCGCCGGCAGTTTCGCCGGCTACCTCGCCGGCGCCTGGCTCGCCGACCGGATCGGACGGCGGATGCTGTTTCTCGTCTTCTCGGCCGCGGCGATCGTCATCGTTCTCGCCTATACGCAAATCCCGATCCCGAATCGGGCGATGCTGGTGCTCGGCTTTCCGCTCGGCTTCTTCGCCTCGGGCTATTTTTCCGGCTTCGGCCCGTTTCTCACCGAATTATTTCCGACCGCGATGCGCGGTTCGGGCCAGGGATTCTGCTATAATTTCGGCCGCGGCGTCGGCGCCCTGTTTCCGACCCTGGTCGGCTATCTCGCGGAA
>JAKCCP010000269.1 GCA_021841985.1 Pseudomonadota bacterium
CAGCGCGCCGACGTGCTCGCCGTGCTCACCGGCATGGCGGCGGATGGCATGCTGGAGGCGGATTGGCCGCGGCGGGTGATCGAGGTCGAGAACAAAGCCGATCTCTTGGATGACGTCGCGGCGCCGCGCGAGGGCGCGGTTCGCGTCTCGGCGATCACCGGCAACGGCCTCGCGGATTTGCAGGCGGCGATCGATCGCCGGATCGCGGCGGGGATGGCGGAGGTGGAATACGTCATCCCGCCCGCGGATGGCGCGCGCATCGCCTGGCTCTATCAGCATGGCGAGGTGATCGGGCGCGCCGATGGCGAGGGCGCGATCCGGCTCCGTGTCCGCCTCCTGCCCGCCGATCGTGCCCGGTTCGAGCGATTGCCGTGACATTTTCGCGCGCCGACCTCGCCGACCTCGCCGCTCTCCTGCGCGAGGTGGCGCGGGATGAGATTCTCCCGCGCTTTCGCCGCCTCGGCGCCGGCGGCATCCGCCAGAAATCCGGCCCGCTCGATCTCGTCACCGACGCCGACGAGGCCGCCGAGGCGCGGATCGGCGCCGGGCTGCGCCGCCGCTTTCCCGGCGCCCTGGTGGTCGGCGAGGAGGCGGCATCGCGTGATCCGGCGCTGCTTTCCGGGCTCGCCGGCGCCGATCTCGCCTTCGTCGTCGATCCGGTGGACGGCACCGCGAATTTCGCCGCCGGATTGCCGCTCTTTGGCGTCATGGCGGCGGCGATCCGGCGTGGCGAAGTGGTGGCGGCGGCGATTCTCGATCCGCTCGGCGACGATCTCGCCCTCGCCTTGCGCGGCGAGGGGGCGTGGCGCGAGACGGCGGAGGGTACCCGCGAGGTCTTGCGCGTCGCGCCGCCGGCGCCGGTCGAGGCGATGACCGGCACGGTGTCCTGGCGCTATCTGCCGCCGCCGCTCCGGGCGCGGGTGTGCGGCCATCTACCGCGCCTCCGCGCGGCGTGGGATTTCCGCTGCGCCGCCCATGAATACCGCCTGCTCGCCGGCGGCCATTGCCATTTCCTGGTGTTCAACCGGCTGATGCCCTGGGACCACGCGCCGGGCTGGCTTCTGCACCAGGAAGCCGGCGGCTATAGCGCGACCTTCGACGGCGGTCCCTATCGCGTCGATGTCCGGAGCGGCGGGCTGATCGCGACCTCCGATCGCGCGAGCTGGACGGCGCTCCGCGAGGCGCTGCTCGGCTGATCCCGTCGCGGGCGTTCAGACCACGGCGAGCGCGGCCGCGCCGAGCGCTCCGGCGAAAACGACGAGCCAGGGCGGCACGCGCCAGAAGACGAGGGCGAGGAAGGCGGCGAGCGCCAGGGCGAAATCGCGCGGCCCGGCGATCGCGCTGGTCCAGACCGGCGTATAGAGCGCGGCGAGCAGAACCCCGACCACCGCGGCGTTGACCCCGCGGAGCGCCGCCCGCACCGTCTCGTTGCGGCGGAGCGCGTCCCAGAACGGCAAAATACCGATGAGCAGCAGAAAAGACGGCAGATAGATCGCGACCAGCGCGATCAGGCCGCCGCGCCAGCCATGCGGCGCCGGGCGCATCACCGCGCCGAGATAGGCGGCGAAGGTAAAAAGCGGCCCCGGCACCGCCTGCGCCGCGCCATAGCCGGCGAGAAACGCGTCGTTATCGACCCAGCCCGGCGGCACCACCGCCGCTTGCAAGAGCGGCAGGACGACATGGCCGCCGCCGAAGACGAGGGCGCCGGCGCGGTAAAACGCCGCGAACAGGGCGAGGACATGGCTTTCGCCGGCCAGAAACGGCAGGCCGAGCAGAAGGGAAGCGAACGCCACGAGGGCGGGGGCGGCGAAGGCGCGCGAAAGCGTGATGCCGAGTTCCCCCGCCGGCGCCGTCGCCGGCGCGCGGAAGGCGCGCCAACCGATCACCGCGCCGAGCGCGATCGCGCCGATCTGCCCGGGGGCGCCGGGCGCGGCCAGCGCCAGGATCGCGCTCACGACGGCGAGCGTCGCGCGCGGGCGGTCGGGGCAGAGCGTGCGCGCCATCCCAGAGACCGCTTGCGCGACCACCGCGACCGCGACGATGCGGAGCCCCGCGAGCCAGGCGGCATCGTGCATGGCGCCGATCGTGCCGACCCCCGCGGCAAAGGCGATCAGGGCGATGGCGGAGGGGAGGCTGAAGCCGAGCCAAGCGGCGACGCCGCCGGCCAGTCCGGCGCGCAGTATGCCGAGGCTGACCGCGACCTGGCTGCTTGCCGGGCCGGGAAGAAACTGGCAGAGCGCGACGAGATCGGCGTAATGCGCCTCGTCCAGCCAGCGCCGGCGGGCGACGAATTCGGCGCGAAAATAGCCGAGATGGGCGATCGGGCCGCCGAAACTCGTGCATCCCAGACGGAAAAAGACCCGCAGAACCTCGCCGACGCCGCCCGGGCCAGCCTCGTCTCCGCTTTTCGTCTCCGTTTCAGCGGTCATTCCGACGGAGTTCCTTTTTGGTGCAATCTTAACATTAAGCCGAGTATAAGCAGAGGACGGCCGGTGCGATGAAGGGAAAATTCCCATGGGCCATGATGAACGTCAACGTTTACGCAAGCTCTATGATTACGCGGTTCTCGACACGGAGCCCGAACCTAATTTCGACCGTCTGGCGTGGATCGCGGCGCGGGTATTCAAAACCCCGATCGCGACGTTGAGCCTCGCCGATGCCGAGCGCCACTGGTTCAAGGCGCGGGTCGGCGTCGAGGCGCGCGAAATGCCCCGGCGGATGTCGTTTTGCAACGAGACGATCGGCGATGACCTTGTGTTCGTGGTGCCGGACGCGCGGGAAGATGCGCGCTTCGCCGCCGCCCCGGTGGTGACGGGGGCGCCGCTCGTGCGGTTTTATGCCGGCGCGCCCTTGATCGCCCCCGGCGGGTTCCGGGTCGGCAGCCTCTGCGTCCTCGATACCGTGCGGCGCGACGATTTTACCGCCCATGAGGCCGATATCCTGCGCAACCTCGCCGGCACCGCGATCGAATTGCTCGAAGCCCGCGCGCGCCAATCCGAACTCGCGCGGCGGACGGAGGAGATCGCGCTGCTCGCCCGCCAGGATCCGCTGACCGGGCTCGCCAATCGCCGGTTGTTTCACGAACGGCTCACGGCGGCGATCGCGGATCTGCGGCCGCGGCGGCGGATCGCGGTGTTCTGCCTCGATCTCGACCGTTTCAAGGAGGTCAACGACACGCTCGGCCACGCCGCCGGCGATGCCTTGCTGCAGCAGGTCGCGGCGCGGATCAACGCCGAGACCCGCGAGACCGACACCGTCGCCCGGCTCGGCGGCGATGAATTCGCGATCCTTCTGCCCGATTGCCGCACCCGCGAACAGGCGCTCCGTCTCGCCGAACGGCTGATCGAGGCGGTGTGCGGCCATTATGTCCTGGAGGGGCGGCGGGTCGCGGTCGCGACCAGCATCGGGGTCGCGCTCGGCGCCGAGGGTGACGGGTCGGTCGGCGCCGGCGATCTCTTGCGCAACGCCGATGCCGCGCTCTATCAGGCGAAAGCCGCCGGCCGCCATTGCTGGCGGCTGTTCGACCCCGCGGCCCTCGCCTGGCCGGTCGCCGATGGTGGCGGGGTGTTCGCGGAATAAGCCGCCGCGCGCCGCCGGCCGGCGGGGAATTCCCTTCGCGCTCCCCCCGTTCTAGCTTGAGCCGATGACGATTCGAAGCCGGGGGGTGCAGTCGGTCGAGATTGCCGGGCGGATCCTGGAGGCGCTGATGCGCGCCGGACGGGCGGCGATGCTGCGCGATCTCGCCGCCGGCGCCGCGATCACCCCGGCGCAGGCCCATGCCTATCTCGTCAGTCTGCGCAAACTCGGCCTCGTCGAGCAGGATGGCGCCTCCGGGCGCTATCGCCTCGGCCCCTTCGCGCTCCGCCTCGGCTTGGCGCGGCTCAGGGGGCTCGACCCGCTTCGCATGGCGGCCGAAACCATCGGCCAGATTTCCGACCGGCTCGATCTGATGGTGGCGATCACCGTTTGGGGCGATCACGGCCCGACGGTGGTGCAGGTGCATGAGGCGGCGACGCAAGTGCATGCCAATGTCCGCGCCGGCACCCTGTTCTCGCTCACCGGCACGGCGACCGGCTGGGTCTTCGCCGCCTTCGCCGCCCCGGCCCTGATCGAGGACATGATCGCCGCCGAACTCGCCAACCCGGCGCATAGCCAGCGCGTCGCCGCCGGGATGCGGCTCGAGGATGTGCGCCGGATGGTGGCGCGGGTGCGGGAGGTCGGCTACGCGACGACGGCGGGGGCGCCGGTCCCCGGGGTGAGCGCGATCAGCGCCCCGGTGTTCGACCATGGCGGGCAGATCCAGCTCGCGGTGACGGCGATGGGCCCGTCCGGGCTCGTCGATCTCAGCCCGGAAAGCCCGCAGCTCGCGGCTTTGCGGGCCTATGCCGGCGAGCTTTCGGGCCAGCTCGGGGGGGAAGGGTCGGTTTTCACGCTACCCAGCCGAACAGGACCGGCCGATCGGGTAAAAATGCTTGCCGCCCTCGGCGCCCCCGAGGCGTGACGTGCCGCGCTTTGGCGCCGGCGGCTGCGATGTCATTGATCTGGCGCATGGACGCGGCCAATGCCGGGCATAGTTTGCCGATACGTCGTCTAATTCGTCTATTGCGAAAGAGTTCGGCTATGAGTAAATAGCCGTCAACAAGACGTCGCCGACCAACGGCAGCGCACAAGGAGGAAACAATGAAAACAATCCGAACCCCGACGATGTCCGCCCGCGTGACCCGGCGCGTGGTGAC
>JAKCCP010000166.1 GCA_021841985.1 Pseudomonadota bacterium
CTTCCGATGGCGATGTCGTCCAAGGCATGGCGAGCGTCAACGAAAGCGCGATCACCGGCGAATCGGCGCCGGTGATCCGCGAATCCGGCGGCGATCGCAGCGCCGTCACCGGGGGGACGCAGATCGTCTCCGACTGGCTCGTCGTGCGCATCACCGCGGCTCCCGGCTCGACCTTTCTCGACCGCATGATCCGCCTCGTCGAAGGCGCCGAGCGGCGCAAGACGCCGAACGAGATCGCGCTCGATATTCTTCTCGCGGGCCTCACGCTGATCTTTCTCATCGCCGTCACGACCCTGGTCGGCTTCGCCCAGTATTCCGGCACCGTTCTTGGCGTGCCGGTGCTCGCGGCCCTCCTCGTCTGCCTGATCCCGACGACGATCGGCGGCCTCCTGTCGGCGATCGGCATCGCCGGGATGGACCGGCTGGTGCGTTTCAACGTGCTCGCGACCTCGGGGCGCGCGGTGGAGGCGGCGGGCGATGTCGATACGCTGCTGCTCGACAAGACCGGCACCATCACCCTCGGCAACCGCATGGCGAGCGCCTTCATCCCCGCCCCCGGCGTCAATGAACGCGATCTCGCGAGCGCGATCGCGCTTGCGACCCTCGGCGACGAGACCCCGGAGGGGCGCTCGATCCTCGCCTTCGCGCGCGACCGCCACGGCATCGCGCCCGAGCGGCCGGAGGGTGCCACGGTGGTGCCGTTCACCGCCCAGACGCGGCTTTCCGGCCTCGATCACAACGGGCAGAGCTTTCGCAAGGGCGCTGTTGATTCCGTGCTCGCCTGGCTCAAGTTGCAGACGCCGCCAGCGGAGTTCACCGCCGCCGTCGAACGCATCGCGCGCGCCGGCGGAACCCCGCTCGCGGTCGCCAGGGATGGGCGGCTGATGGGCGCGATCGAACTCAAGGACATCGTCAAACCCGGCATTCGCGAGCGCTTCGCCGAACTCCGCCGCATGGGCATCCGCACCGTGATGGTGACCGGCGACAACCGCATCACCGCCGCCGCCATCGCGACCGAGGCCGGCGTCGATGATTTCATCGCCGAGGCGACCCCGCAGGACAAGCTCGATTACATCCGCAAAACCCAAGCCGATGGCCGGCTCGTCGCGATGGCGGGAGACGGCACCAACGACGCGCCGGCGCTCGCCCAAGCCGATGTCGGCGTTGCCATGCAGACCGGAACCCAGGCGGCGCGCGAGGCCGGCAACATGGTCGATCTCGACAGCGATCCGACCAAGCTGATCGAGATCGTCGAGATCGGCAAGCAATTGCTGATCACCCGCGGCTCGCTCACCACGTTTTCGATCGCCAACGACATCTCGAAATATTTCGCGATCCTGCCGGCGATTTTTGTCGCAGCCTACCCCGAACTCGGGGCGCTGAACGTGATGCGCCTCGCCTCGCCGCAATCGGCGATCCTCTCGGCGGTGATTTTTAATGCGCTGATCATCGTCGCCCTGGTGCCGCTGGCGCTCCGCGGCGTGCGTTTCCGCGCCATCGGCGCCTCGGCGCTGCTGCGGCGCAATCTGCTGATCTATGGCATAGGCGGCATCGTCGCGCCGTTCATCGGCATCAAGCTGATCGACATGCTGCTCGCCCTCGCCGGGCTCGCCTGAAGGAGACCCTCCATGGCCAACGCTTTCCGCCCCGCTTTCGTCCTCGTCGTGCTGCTGACACTGCTCACCGGCCTCGTGGCACCGCTCGCCATGACCGGCCTCGCCGGCCTCGCTTTTCCCTTCGAGGCTGGGGGAAGTCTCATCGAGGATCACGGCAGGATCATCGGCTCGGCGCTGATCGGGCAGAATTTCACGGGAGCGGGCTATTTCCACCCGCGCCCCTCGGCGACCACCGAGCCCGATCCCAAGGACGCGAGCAAGACCGTGCCGGTGCCCTACGCCGCCGATAACTCCAACGCCTCCAACCTCGCGCCGACGGCGAAGGCGCTGATCGACCGCGTCAAGGGCGATCTCGCCTCGGCGGGGCCGGCGCCGGTGCCGGCGGACGCCGTCACCACCTCCGCCTCCGGCCTCGACCCCGACATCTCGCCCGAGAACGCGCGCCGGCAGATCGCCCGCGTCGCCAGCGCCCGGCATTGGCCGGAGGACCGCGTCGCCGCCCTCGTCGCCGCGCATACCGAGGCGCCGTTCCTCGGCTTCCTCGGCGAGACGCGGGTGAACGTGCTGGCGCTGAACCACGCCCTCGATCGGATGCAAGCGCCGTGATCGTCGGCTATACTCGGCCGCATGCCGCGCGCCCCCGACGATGACCGCCGCCCCGATCCCGATACGCTCGCGCTCGCCGCGTCGCGCGAGGGCAAGGGGCGGCTCAAGATCTTTCTCGGCATGGCGCCAGGGGTGGGCAAGACCTGGGAGATGCTGGCGGCGGCGCGGCGCAAGCGCGAGGAAGGCGTCGACGTCGTCGCCGGGCTGATCGAAACCCATGGCCGCGCCGAGACCATCGCGCAAATCGGTGATCTCCCGGTGCTGGCGCGGCGCAAACTCGCCTATCGCGGGCGCGAGATCGAGGAATTCGACCTCGATGGCGCGCTCGCCCGCCACCCGCGCTTGCTGCTGCTCGACGAACTCGCCCACACCAATGTCCCCGGCAGCCGCCACGCCAAGCGCTGGGAGGACGCGGTGGAAGTGCTGGAGGCCGGGATCGATGTCTGGTCCACTCTCAATATCCAGCATCTGGAGAGCCTGAACGACGCCGTCGCCCGCATCACCGGCGTGCGCGTCGCCGAAACCATCCCCGATCGCGTGCTGTCGCTCGCCAATGACATCGAGGTGATCGATCTGCCGCCGGCGGAACTGCGGGCGCGGCTCACCGAGGGGCGCGTCTATCCGCCGGAGACGGCGCGGCGGGCGCTCGGCGGGTTTTTCCGCGAGGGCAATCTCGCCGCCTTGCGCGAGATGGCGCTGCGCCGCGCGGCGCAGCATGTCGATGCCGATATCGCGAGCTACATGCGCGCGAAAGCGATCGCCGGGCCGTGGCCGGCGAGCGAGCGGGTGATGGCGCTGCTCGGCGCGGACGGCATCGACGCCGAGGCGGTGGTGCGGCACGCGGCCAGGCTCGCCGAGGCGCTCAGGGCGCCGTGGTTTGCGGTGCATGTCGAGCGGCCGGGGGCGATCGCCGATCTCCGGGAGGCGTTTTCACTCGCGATCCAGCTCGGCGCCGAGACCGAGACCCTCACCGGCGGCGATATCGTCGGGCTGGTGCTGGCCGAGTCGGCGCGGCGCAACGTGACCCAGATCGTGCTCGGCCGCGGCCGGCCCGCCTGGTGGCGGCGCCTCACCCGGCGCGGGCTCGCCGAGGTTCTGGCGCGGCGGGCGGACGCCTTCGCCCTCCATATCACCCCGCGCCCGATCGGCGCCGCCAAGCCGGCGCGCCGGCCGCGCCCGCCGCTCGGCCTTTGGCCGTGGCTCGCCGGCACGGCGCTGGTCGCCCTGGTCACCGGCATCGGCGAAGTGGTGCGCACCATCCCGGAAGAGGCGATGGGCATGCTGTTCCTCGCCGTCGTCGTCGTCGCCGCCAGCCTGCATGGCCTGCGCGTCGCCCTGTTCGCCGCCGTGCTCGGCTTTCTCTGCTGGAACTTCTTTTTCATCCCGCCGCTTTATGTCCTCACCATCAGCGACACCAAGGACGTCATCGCGATCTTCGTCTTTCTCGGTGTCGCCGCGATCACCGGGGCGATGGCCAGCCGGGTGCGCAACGAGGCGCGGGCGGCGCAGGCCCGGATCGAGAGTCTCCGCCGCATCGCCGGCTTCAGCCGCGCCCTGGGGGCGGCGCGGACCGAGCCCGAATTGCTCGCCGAGCTGGCACACCAGGGGGCCGAAATCGCAGCAAAGGCGGTGGTGCTGACGAGGGCCGGCGACGATCTTCTGATCCGCGCCAGCGCCCCCGCCGCGACGGGGGCGCCCGGCACGCCGCCGACGCCGATCGGGCTCGATGAGGCGGCGCTGGCGGCGGCGCGCTTTGCGACGGAGAAGGGCGAGCCGGCCGGCGCCGGCACCGCGACCATGCCCTCCGCCGCCTGGCGCTTCCTGCCGCTCGCAACCCCGCAGGGCACGCTCGGCGTGCTCGGCATCAGCGCGAACTCTCCCCTCACCGAGCCGGAGCAGCAGGCGCTCGATGCCCTCGCCGACCGCGCCGCGGTCACCCTCGAGCGCCTGCGCCTGGCCCGCGAGGCCGCGCAAAGCGCCGCCCAATCCGAAACCCAGCGTCTGCGGACGGCGCTGCTCTCCTCGCTCTCGCACGATCTCCGCACGCCGCTCACCGCCATCCGCGGCGCCGCCGAGACGCTGCGCAGCGCCTGGGCGCAGCTCTCGCCGGAGACCCGCAGCGATCTCCTCAGCAGCATCGAGCACGACACCGCGCGCATGCACCGCTTTCTCGCCAATATCACCGACATGACGCGCATCGAAAGTGGCGAAATCACGCCGCACCTCACCGCGACCGAGCTTGGCGAGGTGGTCGAGGCGGCGGTCGCGCGGCAGGAGAACGGGCTCCTGATTCTGGTCAATATTCCGCCCGGGATCCCGCCGGTTCTCGCCGATCCGGTGTTGCTGGAGCAGGTTCTGGTCAACCTGCTCGACAACGCGGTGAAATATTCGCCGGCGAACGGCACCGTCGCGGTCGCGGCGCGGCGCGAGGGGGCGGAGATCGCGATCAGCGTCAGCGATGAAGGGATCGGCATCGCGCCCGAGGATTTGCCGCATGTCTTCGATAGCTTC
>JAKCCP010000162.1 GCA_021841985.1 Pseudomonadota bacterium
AAGCTCGGCGCCGATTTCGCGCAAGCGGTTGGAGTTGGAGCTGTTCTGGCTGCCGACGACGAGGATCACGTCGACCGCCTTGGCGAGTTCATGGACCGCGGTCTGGCGATTCTGCGTCGCATAGCAGATATCGCGCACATCCGGCCCGCGAATCGCCGGGAATCGCTCGGTGAGCGCGGCGATGATTTGGCGCGTGTCGTCCACCGAGAGGGTGGTCTGGGTGATATAGGCGAGCTGCTCGGGATCGGTGACCGCGAGGGCGGCGACATCGGCGACGGTCTGCACGAGATGGACCTTGCCGGGGATCTGGCCGATCGTCCCCTCGACCTCGGCATGGCCGGCATGCCCGACGAGCACGATCTCGCGCCCGGTGGCGGCATAACGGCGCCCCTCGTTATGCACCTTGGCAACCAGCGGGCAGGTCGCGTCGATCACCGCGAGGCCGCGGCGCGAGGCCGTTTCCTCAACCACCCGGGCGACGCCATGGGCGCTGAAGATGGTGGTGGCGCCGGTCGGGATCTCGTCGAGTTCGTCGACGAAAATGGCGCCGCGGGTGCGCAGATCCTCGACCACATGGCGGTTATGCACGATTTCGTGGCGGACATAGATCGGCGGGCCGTATTTCGCGAGAGCCCGCTCGACGATCTCGATGGCCCGCTCGACGCCGGCACAGAAGCCGCGCGGCTGGGCCAGGACGACACGCAACATCCGCTCGCTCCTGTAAAAAATCACACCGAGTGTAAAAAATCAAACCCGAGGCTTCCGGTGGCGCGGCGAAACCATCCGGCCACCTCGTGCCTCACGAATTCCACGATCGGCCCTGGTATATGGCATCGCGGCGTCGCTCGGCAATCCCTGTCACGGCCGGCGCCTGTCACGATCGGCGCCTGTCACGATCGGCAAGGCAGGCTCCGGGGTTTTCACCCCCCAGTTTCATGCCCCCTAGTTTCATGCCCGGGCTTGACTTGCGGCGCGCAAAGGAAAATCTCTACCTTGAGAGATGCTGAAAACTCCCCGCCCAAGCCCTCCCGCGCGCCCCGTTGAGACCCGGGCCGCCCTGAGGGTGAGGGATCAAGCCTATCCCTGGACGATGGCGGCGGCCGTGGCGGCCGAGCGGTTCAGCGTGGCGGCGCCGGCCAGGCGATGCCATGAGACGACAAAGAGGTGATCGATGGCTAGACCCCGGACGCCGACACTGGATCGCGTGGATGAGCCGCGCGATCTCCGCAATTTTTCCATCGATCAGCTGCGTGATCTCGCCGCCGAACTCCGCGCCGAGCTGGTGGACGCGGTTTCGGTCACCGGGGGTCATCTCGGCGCCTCGCTCGGCGTCGTCGAGCTGACGGTCGCGCTGCACGCGGTGTTCGAGACGCCGCATGACCGGCTGATCTGGGATGTCGGCCATCAAGCCTATCCGCACAAGATTTTGACCGGGCGGCGCGGGCGTATCCGCACCCTCCGCCAGGGTGGCGGCCTCTCCGGCTTCACCCGCCGCACCGAGAGCGTCTATGACCCGTTCGGCGCCGCCCATTCCTCGACCTCGATTTCGGCCGGGCTCGGCATGGCCGTCGCGCGCGACCTCAAGGGCGAGGCCCGCCACGTCGTCTGCGTCATCGGCGATGGCGCGATGAGTGCCGGCATGGCCTATGAGGCGATGAACAATGCCGGGGCGCTGCGCTCGCGCCTCATCGTCGTGCTCAACGACAACGACATGTCGATCGCGCCGCCGGTCGGCGCCATGAGCGCCTATCTCTCGCGCCTGATCTCCTCGCGCAGATTTCTCAGCTTGCGCGAACTCGCGGCGCGCATGGCGCGGCATTTTCCGCGCGGCATCGAGCGCACCGCGCGCCGCGCCGAGGAATTCGCCCGCGGCATCCTGACCGGCGGCACATTGTTCGAGGAGATGGGGTTCTATTACGTCGGCCCGGTGGACGGGCATAATCTCGACCATCTGCTGCCGGTTCTGCGCAATATCCGCGACGCCGAGGAGAGCGGGCCGATCCTGCTTCACGTCGTCACGCAAAAGGGCAAGGGCTATGCTCCGGCCGAAGCGGCGCCGGACAAATACCATGGCGTTGCCAAATTCAACGTCGTCACCGGCGAGCAGGCCAAGGCGCCGCCCGGCCCGCCCTCCTACACGAGGGTCTTCGCCGATGCCCTGGTCAAGGAGGCGGAGAAGAATCCCCGCGTCATCGCGATCACCGCGGCGATGCCGTCCGGCACCGGGCTCGACCGCTTCGCCGCGCGCTTTCCCGAGCGCTGCTTCGATGTCGGCATCGCCGAGCAGCACGCCGTGACCTTCGCCGCCGGCCTCGCCGCCGAGGGCATGGCGCCGTTCTGCGCCATCTATTCGACTTTTCTGCAACGCGCCTATGACCAGGTGGTGCATGACGTCGCCATCCAGTCGCTGCCGGTGCGCTTCGCCATCGACCGCGCCGGCCTGGTCGGCGCCGACGGCGCGACCCATGCCGGGAGCTTCGACCTCGCCTATCTCGGCTGCCTGCCGGGCATGGTGCTGATGGCGCCGGCCGACGAGGCGGAGCTGGTTCACATGGTGGCGACCGCGGCCGCGATCGGCGACCGCCCCTCGGCCTTCCGCTATCCGCGGGGGGAAGGTTTCGGCGTCGCGCTGCCGCAAGCGGGGGTTCCGTTGCCGCTCGGGCGCGGGCGGGTGCTGCGCGAGGGCGGCAAGATTGCCCTGCTCTCGCTCGGGACGCGGCTCCCTGAGGCGCTGGCGGCGGCCGAGGATCTGGCCGCGCGCGGGCTTTCGACCACCGTCGCCGATGCCCGCTTCGCCAAGCCGATCGATGCCGAGCTGATCGAACGCCTGGCCCGCGAGCACGAGGTGATGGTGGTGATCGAGGAAGGCGCGATCGGCGGCTTCGCGGCGCAGGTGATGCAGCATCTGGCGCGCAAGGGTCTGCTCGATGGCGGCCTCAAATTCCGCCCCCTCACGCTGCCCGATATTTTCATTGACCATGACGGCCCGCGCACCCAAATCGAGGCGGCTGGCCTCGATGCCGCTCATATCGTCCAGACCGTGCTCGGGGCGTTGGGGGTCGGGCGCCCGAAGATCGTTCCCGTTCGTTCGTGAGATAATCCTGATGCCGAATTATTTTCCCCGCCGGGCGCTGCTCCGGGCTTCGCTGGCCGGCCTCGCCGCTGCCTCGCTCCGCGCCGCCGTGTCCCCCGCCGCGGCGGCATCCGATGCCGCGGCGCCGATCGCGGCGCTCAACGTCGCCCTCACCGACGTCATGAAAGCCGGCAAGGATGCCCCTTTCCCGGCGCGCTACCAGACCCTCGCCCCGGTGGTCGCGCAGAGTTTCGACCTCGCGGCCATTCTCCGTCTCGTCGTCGGGCCGCACTGGGCGGACATTCCGCCCGAGATGCAAACCGCGCTCCTCGCGGAGTTCCATCGCTTCACGGTCGCGAGCTATGTCGCCAATTTCGACGACAATAGCGGCGAACGGCTCGAAATCCTGCCCACGACCCATGTGGTCGGCGGCGATACGGTGATCGAGACGCGGATCGTTTTTCCAAAAAATGATCCGGTGCGGATCGATTACGTGATGCGCGAGAACGATGGCCATTGGCAGGTGGTGGATGTGCTGCTCGACGGGACGATCAGCCGGGTCGCGGTGCAGCGCTCCGATTTCCGCCACATCCTGGAGACCGGCGGACCGCAGGCGCTGATCACCAATCTCCGCAAAAAAATCTCCGCTCTTTCCGGCGGCACGCTGGCCTAGACGGGATCCCGTCCATGGACACCGCCCTGGTCGATATGCCGCTCCTCATCGCTATGTCGCACTTCATGCACATGCCCCTCACCTTCGCGTCCGGGGTGGCGTTCGCCGGGGTAGTGCTCGCGGCGCTCGGCCTGCTGCAAGGGCTGTTCGGCCTGGCCTTCCTCGCGCGCTTCCTGCACCGGGCACGGCGCGAGCGCGGCCAGGCGCAAACCCTGGCGGGCCCGGCGATCAGCGTCCTCAAACCGCTGCATGGCGACGAGCCGCTCCTCGAAGCGGCCTTGGCCTCGTTTTTCGCGCAAGACTATCCCGCGTTTCAGATCGTTTTTGGCGTGCAAGACCCGAACGACCCCGCGATCGCCGTGGTCGAGCGCCTCCGCGCGCGCTTCCCGGCCTGCGACGCGCGCCTCGTGATCGACGCCACGCAGCACGGAACGAACCGAAAAATCAGCAATCTCATCAATATGATGAAGAACGCGCGGCACGAGTTGCTGGTGGTTGCCGATTCCGATATCCACACCACCCCCGATTATCTCCGCAGCGTTCAGGCAGCGCTCGCGACGCCAGGGACGGGGATGGTGACGACGCTCTATACCGGCCTTCCCGCCGATCGCTCGCTCGCCGCCCGGATCGGCGCGAGCCAGATCAACCACGCCTTCATTCCCGGGGTTCTGATCGGGCGCGCCCTCGGCCGCGAGGATGGGCTCGGCGCGACGATGGCGCTGACCCGCGCCACCCTCGATCGCATCGGCGGCTTCGCCGCGCTCGCCGATCACATCGCCGATGACGCCGTGCTCGCCGCCAAGGTGCGGGAACTCGGTCTCGCGGTGCGGCTCGCGCCGACGATCCCGGCGACCACCGTCGCCGAGCATGGGCTGCGCGATCTCTGCCGGCGGGAGCTGCGCTGGGCGCGGGTCAACCGTTCGCTCGCCCCACTCAGCTATGCCGCCTCGGTGGTTCAGTATCC
>JAKCCP010000019.1 GCA_021841985.1 Pseudomonadota bacterium
TCGACGATGCCGTGTTGCTTGAGAACCGTCCGCCCGTAATCGAGCAGAGCCTGCGTCATTTCCGGGTTTTCTTTCCGCATCAGTGTGTTGCCGGGCGTCGGATCGCCATAGAGATAGCTGTACCAGCCCTCGATCGAGGCATCGAGAAAGCGCTGCGCGAGATCGGGCTTATCTTCGGTGAGCTTGCGGCTGGTCGCGATCAGGCTGGCATAGCCCGCGAACCCGGCATCGGCGATCAGCAGCACCACCGGTTTTTCTCCCGTCGCCGCGGTGATCGAGAACGGCTCGGAGCCGAGATAGCCCTCCTGGACCGCCGCTTTGTCATGCAGGAACGGCGCCAGATTGAAGGTGTAGGGGCGGATCTGGCTGTCGCTGTAGCCGAATTTGGCGCGCAGGAAATTCCACCACCCGGCGCGGGTATCGGCGCCGATCATGATCGGCTGGCCGCGGAGGGCGGCGAAACTGTCATGCCCCTGGCCGGGATGGGCGATGAGCACCGAGGGGTCTTTCTGGAACATCGCGGCGACGGCAACGAAAGGCAGCTTCTGCTGGACGAAATTGAGGGCGAGGAAGCTGTTGGAGGAGATGGTGAAATCGAGCCGCCCGGCGAGCAGGAGCTGGGTCTGGTTCACCTGCGGCCCGCCCTGGCGGATGGTGACGTCGAGCCCGTGCCGGCGATAGACCCCGCTCGCCAGGGCCTGATAATAGCCGCCATATTCCGCCTCGGCCTTCCAATCGAGGCCGAACGCGACGTGATCCTCGGCCCATGCCAGCCTTGGTGCGAGCAGCGCCAAAGCCATCGCCAAACCCGCCGACGCGAAACGCCTGATGATATCCATCGCGATTTCTCTCCCTGGTGGCTGCCCGCGGCGCACTGTTCCCGCCCGGGGGAAAGAAATCAAGGCGCGGCGTCTCACGGGGTGGTGAAAACTTTGACGCCGGCCCCATTTCTGCGCCAAGCTGATGTCACATTAGAGAGAACGATCCCCTGACCAAGATCCACTGACGAATGGGTGGTGGCATGCGCGCTGTTCTGGATGGTTTTTTGCGGCGAATGATCGCGGAGGGGCAGCTTACGATCCGCTGGCCCGATGGCACCAGGAGCCGGTATCAGGGCAAGCGTGACGGCCCGGCGGCGGGTCTCGCGATCAACCACAAGGTGGCGATCCGCCGCCTGGTCCTCAACCCCTCGCTCGGCCTCGGCGAGGCCTACATGGAGGGGCAGATCGAGCCGCTGGATTGCTCGCTCTTCGCCATGCTCGACGTTCTGGTCCGCAATGCCGAGACCAATCTTTCGGCCCATCCCCTGATGCGCCTCCGCGCCGCCGGCGGCTGGCTGCTCCGCCGCGTGGCACAGTTCAACCCGGCGCCGCGAGCGCGGCGCAACGTCGCCCATCATTACGATCTCAACGGCCGTCTCTACAGCCTCTTTCTCGATCGCGACCGGCAATATTCCTGCGCCTATTTCCCGGCCGGCAGCGAGACCCTGGAAGAGGCGCAGACCCTGAAGAAGCGCCATATCGCGGCGAAGCTGCGGCTGGATCGCCCCGGGCTTGCGGTGCTCGATATCGGCAGCGGCTGGGGCGGGCTCGCGCTGACGCTCGCGCGCGAGTACGGCGCCCGCGTCACCGGCATCACGCTTTCGACCGAACAGCTCACCGAGGCCCGCGCCCGCGCCGCGGCCGAGGGACTCGCCGACCGGGTGCGCTTCGAATTGGTGGATTATCGCGCCCTCGCCGAACCGTTCGACCGCATCGTTTCGGTCGGCATGTTCGAGCATGTCGGCGTCGATCACTACCGGCGGTTTTTCACGACGGTGAAGCGCTGTCTCGCACCCGATGGCGTCGCTCTCCTGCATGCCATCGGCCGCGCCGCCGGGCCGGGCAGCAGCAATCCCTGGCTCGCCAAGTATATTTTTCCGGGCGGCTATTCGCCGGCGCTGAGCGAGGTGGTGCCGCATATCGAGCGCGCCGGCCTCTGGATCACCGATATCGAGATCCTCCGCTTGCACTACGCCGAGACCCTTCGCCATTGGCGCCGCCGCTTCGCCGCCAACCGCGATGCCATCGCCGCGCTTTACGATGACCGCTTCTGCCGCATGTTCGAATTCTACCTCGCCGGGTCGGAACTCGCTTTCCGCCGTCAGGATCACATGAATTTCCAGATCCAGATGACCCGTTCGCCCTACGCCCTGCCGATGGCGCGCGATTACATGTTCGAAAACGAACGCCGGGTGGCGAGCGAAACCGCGCGGCAGGGATAAGGCCCCGCCGCGCCATCGCGATGGCGGGAGGCGATCAACCGCTGACGCGGGCGCGGAGGCGCTTCTTGTCGAGCTTGCCGACGCTGGTCTTATCGAGGGCCGCGACCAATTCGATCCGCTCCGGCACGGCAAAGCGCGAAATCGCCCCGCGCGCCGCGGCCGCGACCAGGAATTGCCGCACGCTTTCGGGGTCGAGATCATGCCCGGCCTTGGCGACCACCAGGGCCACCGGCCGCTCGCCCCATTTCGCGTCGGGAACGCCGATCACCGCGACCTCGCCGACATCCGCGTGGCGCGAGATGAGGTCTTCGAGATCGAGCGAGGAGACCCATTCGCCGCCGGTCTTGATCACGTCCTTGGCGCGATCGGTGATGCGGAGATAGCCGTCCGCGCCGATCACGCCGATATCGCCGGTATGGAGCCAGCCGCCGGCCCAGAGCACCTCGCTCGCCGCCTCGTTGCCGACATATCCCGCCGTCAGATGCGGGGCGCGCGCCACCACCTCGCCGGGATGGGCGCCGTCATGGGGGAGATCGTTCATCGCCTCGTCGACGATGCGCAACTCCACCAGAACGCTCGGCAGACCCGCCGAGGTGCGGGCGCGAAGCTCATCCTCGCCGGCAGCGACATCGGGCTTGACCTGGGCGAGCGAGAGCACCGGACAGGTCTCCGACATGCCATAGCCGGCATAGACGTCGATGCCGCGCGCCAGCGCCGCCTCGGCGAGACCGCGCGGCAAGGCCGAGCCGCCGATGATGACCTGCCAGCCCGAGAGATCGAGCGCGGCGAATTCCGGCGCCGCCAGCAGCATGTTGAGAATGGTCGGCACGCAATGCGAGAACGTCGCGCCCTCGCGCGCGTAAAGGGCGGCGATGGTCGGCGGCGCGTAGCGGCCGGGATAGACCTGCTTCATTCCGGCGAGCGTCGCGACATAGGGCATGCCCCAGGCGTGGACATGGAACATCGGCGTGAGCGGCATATAGACGGCCTCGCGCGAAAGCCGCCCGTTGCGGCTCGCCAGCATGAGATTAGCCATCAGCGTGATGGTGTGCAGCACGATCTGGCGATGGCTGAAGGAGACACCCTTGGGCAGGCCGGTGGTGCCGGTGGTGTAGAACTGCGTCGCCGTGGTGTTTTCATCGAACTCGGGAAAGACGAAGCCGGGATCGGCGCCGGCGAGCAGCGCCTCGTATTCCCCGGCGCCATCGAAGCCGGGCGGGATCATGCCGTCATCGGGCAGCGCGATCAGCGTTTGGAGCTTCGGCAGCCGGGCGCGGATCTGCGCGACCAGCGGGACGAAATCGGGATGCACGAGCAGGATCTCGGCGCCGCTATGATCGAGCGTATAGGCGAGTTGCTCGGGGGCGAGGCGGGGATTGGCGGTCATCAGGACGGCGCCCAGCATCGGCACCGCGAAATAGCATTCGAGATAGCGGTGGCTGTCCCAATCCAGCACCGCGATGCGCATGCCGGGGCGGGCGCCGAGGCGCGTGAGCGCGCTTCCGAGCCGGGCGATTCGGGTGATGAATTCCGGGTAGGTGTGGCGACGGAGATCGCGATAGACGATCTCGGCGCCGCTCGCCTGCTGGATCGGTGTGACCAGAAGCTGCTTGATCAAGAGCGGATAGGCGTGGGCCGGCATCGCGCGTCCTCCCGATTTGTTTCTTCTCGCGCCGCGTTCGCGGCCGCGGCTACCAGGCCTTCACATCGGGCGCTGGCCGGAAATCGGCCGCGGTCTGGGCGCGGATTTCGTCCTCGCGCACGCCAGGGGCGAGATCGGTGAGGATCAGGCCGCCACCGGCGCGATCGACCTTGAACGCGCCGAGTTCGGTGATGATGGTATCGACGACGCCGGCGCCGGTCAGCGGCAGGGTGCATTCCTTGAGGATTTTCGGCTCGCCGCGCGCGGTATGCTCCATCAGGATGACGACGCGCGGCACCCCGGCGACGAGATCCATCGCGCCGCCCATGCCCTTGACCATCTTGCCGGGGATCATCCAGTTGGCAAGATCGCCGTTTTCCGCGACCTGCAGGGCGCCGAGGATGGAGATGTCGATATGTCCGCCGCGCACCATGGCAAAGGAGGCGGCGCTGTCGAAAATGCTGGAGGTCGGCAGCAGCGTCACCGTCTGCTTGCCGGCGTTGATGAGATCGGCATCCTCCTCGCCCTCGTACGGAAACGGCCCGATGCCGAAGAGGCCGTTTTCGCTGTGCAGATGGATCGAAAGCCCTGCCGGGATGTGGTTCGCGACCAGCGTCGGAATCCCGATGCCGAGATTGACGTAGAATCCATCCTCGAGTTCGGCGGCGGCGCGGGCGGCCATGTCGTCGCGGGTCCAGGGCATGAGACGTCTCCTCAGATTCGGGAAAAATCAGGCGGCGCGCTTGCGGGTGGTGCGCTGCTCGATGTGCTTTTCGACGCGATCGAGCTTGAAGATCGGA
>JAKCCP010000383.1 GCA_021841985.1 Pseudomonadota bacterium
TTCAGCGGGGGCATGCGATGCACGGCGGCGATGCCGAGATCGCGGGCCAGGCGGATGGGAGAAAAATCATTGCTGAACAGCCGATCGAGCGCATCGGTGGTGGCCAGCATGAGGAGATTGGGCCCGCGCCGCGCTTTCTGATAGCGGGCGAGCAGGGCGGGATCGCCGGGATCGGCGCCCCGGGCCCGCGCAGCGATAATCAGATCGGCGAGCGCGATCGCGTCCTGAAAACCGAGATTGAGCCCCTGGCCGGCGATCGGGTGGATGCCGTGGGCGGCGTCGCCCACCAGCGCGAGCCGGGTTGCGATGTAGCGATGGGCGTGCAGCGCCGAGAGCGGATAGAGCCAGCGCCGCCCGATCGGGCGGATCGCCCCGAGATGGCCGCCGAGCCGCCGCGCGATCTCGGCGCCGAAGGCCGCCTCATCGAGCGCCATGATCCGCGCCGCGACCGCTGGCCGCTCGGTCCAGACGATGGCCGAGACATGCGCGGCCTCCGCCGTTGGGCTCATCGGCAATTGCGCGAAGGGGCCGGCGGGCAGGAAATGTTCGAGTGCGACGTTGTTATGCGGGCGCTCATGGGCGATCGCGGCGACGATGCCGCTCTGGCGATAGGCAAAGCACGTGACCGGGATGCCGGCTGCGCGGCGCAGCGGGCTGTCGCGGCCCTCGGCGGCGATCACCAGCTGGCAGGTGAGACGCGGCCCATTGGCGATCGTGACCTCGGCACCAGTGGCGCCGCGGTTGACCGCGGCGCTGGCCGGGGCATAAACCGCGAGATCGGGCGTGGCATGCAGCAAGCCGTTCAGCGCCCGGCGCAAGGCCCGCGCCTCGACCATCCAGCCGAACGCTTCTTCCTCGGGTTCCGCTGCGGCGAGGCCGGCCTCTTCCACGTCGAAATGCAGAAAAAGCGGTGAAGCCGGGCGGCCCGGCTTGCCGTCGGAGACGCGGATGCCGCGGATCGGGCAGGGCGGGTCGGGCAGACGATCCCACAGCCCCGCCGCTTGCAAAAGCGCGCGCGAGCCCCGCGCGATGGCATAGGCGCGGCCGTCGAAGGCAGGGTGCTCCATCGGCGGCAAGGGGGCGCGATCGATGATCGCGGTGCGGACGCCCCCTGCCGCCAGCCGACAGGCGAGCGCCCCGCCGACCGGCCCGGCGCCTACCACCACAATATCGACCACGCGCGTCTCGGACATCCATCCCTCGGTTTCAACGATACGCTAGATCATGGTTGCATAGAAAAAAGGCAACTCCGGCGCGGCAAGCGACAAAGCGCATCATGGGCCGATGCCCGTACTTTGGGCAAGGGGGGGCAAGGCGGCGCGCGCGGCGCGGCACGGTTCTTGAATTCGGTCACGATCGTGTGTGTCGCCGCCGAGCGCGGCGCGCGCAGGCTGGCGGAACGCGGACAGCGATGCGGAACAAGGAACCGGAGAGATGAAACTGATCATGGCGGTCATCAAGCCCTTCAAGCTCGATGACGTGCGCGAGGCGCTGACGCCACTCGGCGTCCAGGGCCTCACGGTCACCGAGGTGAAGGGATTCGGCCGGCAGAAGGGACAGACCGAAATCTATCGTGGCGCGGAATACCACGTGAGCTTCCTGCCCAAGGTGAAGATCGAGGTGGTCGTGCCGGAAACCCTGGCCGAGCAGGTGGTGGAAACCATCGCGCGCACCGCCAATACCGGCAAGATCGGCGACGGCAAGATTTTTGTCCTCGATGTCGAGCGCGCGGTGCGCATCCGCACCGGCGAGCAGGACGCCGAAGCCCTCTGAATGCGCCCCCGATCCTGCGAGATCACAAGAAAACCAAGGACGTGAAATGATGAAAAAATTCCGACTTCGTCTCGGTTTGCCCGCGCTCGCCCTGGCCAGCCTCGCCAGCCTGCCGGTCTTCGCCGCCGACGCGCCGCCGCCCAAGATCGATACTGGCGATACCGCCTGGATGCTCGCCAGCACCGCGCTGGTGCTGATGATGACGATCCCCGGCCTCGCCCTGTTCTACGCCGGCATGGTGCGCAAGAAGAACGTCCTCGCCACCATGATGCAGTCCTTCATGATCTGCTGCCTGGTCACCATCACCTGGATGGTGATCGGCTACAGCCTCGCCTTCACCAACGGCAATCCCTATATCGGCGATTTCTCGCGCTTCATGCTGAACGGCATTGGCGCGCATATCAGCCAGGGCAATGACGTCGGCTTCGTGCTCGGCGCCGGCACCGATGGCGCCACACCCTTCACCATCCCAGAAACCGTTTACATGATGTTCCAGATGACCTTCGCGATCATCACGCCAGGGCTGATCGCGGGCGCCTTCGCCGATCGCATGAAATTCAGCGCCATGTGCGTGTTCATGGTGTTGTGGTCGATTTTCGTCTATTCGCCGATCGCGCACTGGGTGTGGAGCGCCAATGGCTGGGTCGGCGCGCTAGGCGCGGCGGATTTCGCGGGCGGCACGGTGGTGCATATCAATGCCGGGATCGCCGGGCTGATGGCGGCGCTCGTCATGGGCAAGCGCGTCGGCTACGGGCGCGAGAACATGACGCCGCATAACCTCGCCTATGCGGTGATCGGCGCCTCGCTGCTCTGGGTCGGCTGGTTCGGCTTCAATGCTGGCTCCGCCGTCGGCGCCAATGGCCGCGCTGGCATGGCGATGGCGGCAACGCAAGTCGCCACCGCCGCCGCGGCGCTCGCCTGGGTCTTCGCGGAATGGGCGGCCAAGGGGAAACCCTCGGTGCTCGGCGCGATCTCGGGTGCGGTGGCCGGTCTCGTCGCCATCACCCCGGCCTCAGGCTTCGTGCTGCCGGGCAGCGCGCTCATCGTCGGCATTGCCGCCGGGGTGATCTGCTTCTGGGCGGCGACCTCCCTCAAGCACATGTTCGGCTATGACGACAGCCTCGATGCCTTCGGCGTGCATGGCATCGGCGGCATCGTCGGCGCTCTGCTCACCGGGGTCTTCGCCTATGGCCCGCTCTCGGCCACAGCGAGCGCGCCCGCCGGGATCGTGGGCGGGATGCACCAGCTGATGATCCAGGGCGAGGCGGTGGTCGCGACCCTGGTATGGAGCGGGATCATTTCCTTCATCATCCTCAAGGTGGTGGACGCGACCATCGGGCTGCGCGTGACCGCGGAGCAGGAGATCGAGGGGCTCGACGTCGTGCTGCATGGTGAGCAGCTCGGTTAGGCTGGATGCGCTCCGGGGCCGGTTGCCCGCCCGGTCCCGGAACGGTTTGGCCAACTTCAACGTGGAAGGTGCAAAATCCAATATTTTGTGTTAGCATTCTCTGGCAATGGTCAGAAATCTTGTCGTTACGCGGCGTTTGCTGGTCGGGGCCGGGGTGAAGGCGACCTATCTTCTGCCCAGCGGGTTTTTGCTCGGCGAAGGGGCGATGGCGGCCACCCTCACTGCCAGTGCCCGCCCCGCCAAGCGGCAAACCGCGCCGGCGCGGCGTCTGGTGATGCTCGATCCCGGCCATGGCGGCAAGGATCCGGGGGCGATCGGGGTTTCCGGCACCTATGAGAAGCATGTGGCGCTGGCTACCGCCTTTGAACTCAAGCGCCAGTTGGAGGCCAGTGGGCGCTATCACGTCGAGATGACCCGCACCCGCGACGTCTTCATCCCGCTTGAACACCGGGTCGAGATCGCCCAACACCACAGCGCCGTGCTGTTCGTCTCGATGCACGCCGATGCGCTCAAAGATCAACGCGTGCGCGGCGCCAGCATCTATACGCTTGCTGCAACCGCCTCGGACGCGCAGACCCGCGAGCTGGCGCGGCGCGAGAACAGCGCCGACCGTTTCGCCGGCCCGGCATTGGGCAACACTTCCCCCGAGATCGCGGAGATCCTGGCAAGCCTGGTGCGGCGTGAGACGCGCATCGGCTCGGCGCGGATGGCGCATGATCTCGTCGGCGCCTTGAGCCCGGCCGTGCCCTTGCTCCCCAACCCGACCCGGCATGCCGGTTTCGTCGTGCTGAAGGCGGCCGATATTCCGAGCGTGCTGGTGGAGATGGGTTTCATGTCCAACCGCCAGGACGAAGCCGCCCTTCGCCGCCCCGACCACCGCATCCGCGTCGCCGCCGCCATGAAACGCGCGGTCGATGCCTATTTCGTGGCCGCCGATCACGCTGTCGCGGCCTCCGGCTGAAGTTTGGAAAAGCATGTCCGCGCGGGCCAGGCAAAACCCCTGCGCGCAGCTCCTAGCCCCCCTGCGCCCGAAAAACCTTGCGCCGCCCCGTCCGGTTGCGCATGTTCCACGACAGGCGGGAGGCGTAAGCGGCGTCCCGGACAGCACGAGGCAGCAGAGCATGGACGGCGGGGCTGACGCACGACGCATCACCATCTACAGCGCGGAGGATTTCGCTGCACTCGGCGTGGCCGGCCGGCTCGCCGCCGAAACCCTTGACATGATCACCCCGCATGTCCGCCCCGGTGTGAGCACCGGCGAGCTGGACACCCTCTGCCATGAGTTCATCCTGGCCCACGGCGCGACCCCGGCGCCGCTCAATTATCGCGGCTTTCCGAAATCGATTTGCACCTCGATCAACCATGTCGTCTGCCATGGCATCCCTGGCGAGCGCCGGCTGGAGGAGGGGGATATCGTCAATATCGACGTTACCGTCATCCGCGATGGCTGGCATGGCGATTCGAGCCGGATGTATGTCGCTGGCACCCCCTCGACCCGGGCGCGGGTGCTGATGGAGGTGACCTACGAGGCGTTGATGCGTGGCATCCAGGCGGTGCGCCCCGGCGCCACGCTCGGCGATATCGGCCATGCCATTCAGAGCTTCGTCGAGGCCAGGCGGTTTTCGGTGGTGCGCGATTTTTGCGGCCATGGCATTGGCCGGCGCTTCCACGAGCCGCCCAACATTCTCCATTTCGGCCGCCCCGGCGAAGGCCTGGCGCTCCGCCCCGGCATGGTCTTCACCATCGAGCCGATGGTCAACGCCGGCCGCCCGGAAGTGAAAATCCTCGACGACGGTTGGACCGCAGTGACCCGCGACCGCGGCCTCTCGGCGCAGTTCGAGCATATGCTCGGCGTCACCGAGGCCGGGTACGAAATTTTTACTCTCTCCCCGATGGGCCTGCACCATCCGCCCTACGTGCTCGGGTGAGCGGGGGCGCTCGGGTCAGCGGGGAGTGCGGCTGATGGCGCGGGGAAAAGCGCCAAGCCTCGCCGAGTTCCCCGCCCTCCTGGCGCTCGCGCCTGCGCCGCCTGGCGCCGAGGGCCACCGCGCTCGGATGCGCGCCCGTCTGCTCAGCGCCGGGCCCGAGGCACTCGCCGATCACGAATTGCTCGAAATGGTGCTGTTCGTCGCCCTGCCGCGCCGCGATACCAAGGTCATCGCCAAAACTCTGCTCGCCCGCTTCGGCAGCTTCGCCGCCGCCATCGCCGCGCCGCTCAACGATCTCCTTGCTACCGAGGGCCTCGGCGAGGCCGGCGCTGCGGCGCTCAAAACTGTCCAGGCTGCGGCCCTCCGCCTTGCCCGCGCCGAAGTGCTGCATCAGCCGGTGCTCGCCAATTGGGAACGCCTGATCGACTATCTCACCGCCGCGCTCGCCCGCGAGCGCGTCGAACAATTCCGCGTGCTGTTCCTCGACAACCGCAACCGCCTGCTCGCCGATGAGGCGCAATCGCGCGGCACCGTCAACCATACCCCGGTCTATCCCCGCGAGGTCGTCAAGCGCGCTCTCGAACTCCACGCCGCCGGCCTGATCCTGGTGCATAACCACCCGAGCGGTGACCCGACGCCATCGCGCGAGGACATCGCCATGACCGCCGAGGTCAAGCAGGCCGCCACGGCGCTTTCGCTCGTGCTGCATGATCACATCATTATGGGCAATGGGCGGTGGGTCAGTTTGCGCCGCGAGGAGTTATTCTAGGCCAGGGGCGCTGCCCCTGGAATTCTCTGGGGCCTGAGCGTTTTGGAAAAGAATGCCCCGGATTCCCCGAATCGACGAAAACCATTTTTTCCAGGGGCAGTCTTTTTCAAGATCGATGGATTTTCACGCGCGAGGCCCCAGCCCCCGTTCCGAAATACGCGCTCTCGACAAATCAGGCGGGGGGATTAACAAACCCTCCGACCAGATGAGGAGGGTCGTATGACCAACATTTCGCGCCACGCCGCCCCCGGCCTGCACATCGCCCCGGAACTGTTCGCTTTCGTCAACGACGAGGCGATCCCCGGCACCGGCATCACGCCCGAGGCGTTCTGGAGCGGCTTCGCCGCCCTGCTGCGCGACCTCGCTCCACGCAACCAGGCCCTCCTCGCGCGTCGCGACGCGTTGCAAGCGGCGATCGACGCCTGGCACCGCGACCACCGGGGCCAGGTCCACGACGCCGCCGCCTACACGGCCTTCCTCCGCGAGATCGGCTATCTGCAACCCGAGCCCGCGCCGTTTGCCGCCACCACCGAAAACGTCGATCCCGAAATCGCCAGCATCGCCGGGCCGCAACTCGTGGTGCCCGTGACCAACGCGCGCTATGCCCTGAACGCCGCCAATGCTCGCTGGGGTAGCCTCTACGACGCGCTCTACGGCACCGACGCCCTGCCCGACGCGCCGCCCGCCTCGGGCCGCGGCTATGACCCGGCGCGCGGGGCGAAAGTGATCGCCTGGGCGCGCCACTTCCTCGACGAAACGTTTCCCCTCGAAGCCGGCAGCCACGCGCACGCCACCGGCTACCGCATCGCCGAGGGCCGGCTTATCGTGGCGCTTGCCGGCGGGGGGGAAACCGGGCTCCGCGATCGCGCGCACTGCGTCGGATTTCGCGGCGCTGGCAGCGCACCCGAGGCGGTACTGCTCCGCCATCATGGCCTGCACGCCGAGATCGTGCTGAACCGCGCCCACCCGATCGGGCGCGGTGATCCCGCCGGCATCGCCGATGTCGTCCTCGAATCGGCGATCAGCACGATCATGGATTGCGAGGATTCGGTCGCGACGGTCGATGGTCCGGACAAGGTGGTGGCCTATCGCAACTGGCTCGGGCTGATGAACGGCACGCTCAGCGCCAACTTCGAGAAAGGCGGCAAAAACCTCACCCGCCGCCTCAATCCCGATCGCACCTACACTACCCCCGAAGGCGGAACCCTCACGCTGCACGGGCGCAGCCTGATGCTGGTGCGCAATGTCGGCCATCACATGTACACCGATGCCGTGCGTGACGCCGAGGGCGCCGAGATCCCCGAAACCTTCCTCGATGCCGCCATCACCGCGCTGATCGCGCTCCATGATTTGCGCGGCGGCGGCGCGTTCAGGAACAGCCGGGCCGGCTCGGTCTATATCGTCAAGCCGAAACTGCACGGGCCGGAGGAAGTGGCGTTCGTGGGCGAACTGTTCGGCCGCGTCGAGGACATGCTCGGCATGGCCCGCAATACGCTCAAAATCGGCATCATGGACGAGGAGCGGCGCACCAGCGCCAACCTCGCCGCTTGCATTTTCGCCGCCCGCGCGCGCGTCGCCTTCATCAACACGGGCTTTCTCGACCGCACCGGTGATGAGATCCACACGGCCATGGAAGCCGGCGCGATGATCCGCAAGAACGAGATGAAAAACACCGCTTGGATCAGCGCCTATGAGGACCGCAACGTCGATATCGGCCTCGCCTGCGGGTTGCGTGGACGGGCACAGATCGGCAAGGGGATGTGGGCCGCGCCCGACCGCATGGCCGACATGCTGGCGCAGAAAATCGCCCACCCCCAGGCCGGCGCGAACACCGCCTGGGTGCCCTCGCCGACGGCGGCGACCCTGCACGCCCTGCACTACCACAAAATCGATGTCCAGGCCCGCCAGCAGGCGCTCGCCGCGCGCAAGCCGACGCCGCTCGGCAAGCTGCTGACCCTGCCGCTCGCCGATCGCCCGAACTGGTCGGGCGAGGAAGTGCAACAGGAACTCGACAACAACGCCCAGGGCATCCTCGGCTACGTCGTGCGCTGGATCGACCAGGGCGTGGGCTGCTCGAAAGTGCCCGATATCCACGATATCGGGCTGATGGAAGACCGCGCGACGCTCCGCATCTCGAGCCAGCACATCGCCAACTGGCTGCACCATGGCGTGGTCTCGGAGGACCAGGTGATGGCGACGCTCAAGCGCATGGCTGCCGTGGTCGATCGCCAGAACGCCGGCGATCCGCTTTACCGCCCTATGGCCCCGGCCTTCGACGGCGTGGCCTTCAAGGCTGCCTGCGACCTCGTCTTCAAGGGCCGTGTGCAGCCCAATGGCTATACCGAATGGGTGCTCCATGCGCGCCGGCGCGAGGCGAAGGGGCGGTAAGGGGCGGCTGGAGGCGCCATCTCGGGGGTCAAGGGGTCTCGGGCCAATGGCCCCAGCCCGTCGAGGGCGGCGCCCGCGCCGGGAGATTGGTGCCCGCAGGTCAAGAACGCAGCCCGGCGAAGGCGCGGGCGCAGGCGAGCCAGGCTTCGCCGTCGGCGCCGGCGGGGCGCATGGTGAGGGGGGGCAGGCCACGGGCGCGGCCTTCGGCGCCCAGGGTGCCGCCGGCCAGCAGTTGCTGGACTTTCTCCAGTGTCACGTCATTGAGCGGCAATTCGGTATCGACCACACGCGGCGCTTCGAGGGCTGCGGGAATGTCCCACGCCCCAGCCGTGCCAGTGAAGCGGAGCGTCACTGGCAGGCCCGGCGGGCGGGGGATCATCGGGTGGAGCGTGTTGGAGAAGCTGAACGCCACCCCGCCTTCGCGGAGCGCCGTCACCAGCAAGGAAGCGGCCGAGCCCCCGCTCGCGCGCGCGATACAGCGCTCCGGCGTGGTGCTGACCGACCAGGACGCCGTTTGTGTTTCCTGCTGCTCGTTGGCGGGTGATGGCGCGGGCGGCAGCTCCGTGCATGCGGCGAGCGCCAGCAGGACGAGGCTGAGTGGGGCCAAGGGGCGAAACGAAAGGCGGGTCTGGCTCATGGTCGGGTGATTTCCTGGGCAAGACGGATCGATCATCGGGAGGCGAGCAGGCTGAGCACGGCGCATTCCGCGACCTGCTCGACCGCGCCGTGGATGTCGCCGGTATAGCCGCCCAGGCGGCGGGACGCGAAGGCCGAAACCGCAAGCAGCGCGAGGCCCGAGGCCAGCAGCGCGGCGAGTGCTCGGCGCGGCGACAAAAGAGCAAAGGCGAGCAACATGGCAAGCCCCGCGCCCGCTATCGCCACCGCAAGGGATGGGCGGCCGAGCGCGGCGCCGAGCCCCTCCGCCCGTGCCGGCGCGAGCAGCAGCGGCACGCCGATCATCGCCGCCCGCCCGAGCGCTCCGGCGACGACCAGCGCCACCATCACCGCGCCGGGCCGGCCGATCGCCACGAGTGCGCCGAGACGCACAAGGAGTGCCAGGGAAAGCGCGAGCGCGCCGTAGGTGCCGATACGCGAATCACGCAGAATGGCGAGCCGGCGCTCAGGGCTCGCTTCGGCGCCGAGCGCATCGGCGGTATCGGCGAGCCCGTCTTCGTGCAGCGCCCCGGTGATCGCCAGCATGCCCGCCAAGGCCCAGGCGCCGCTCAGCCAGGGAGGCAAGCCGAGTACCGCCGCGAGCCAGAAAAATCCTCCGCCGAACCCACCCACCAGCACCCCCACCCCCGGGAAAGCCCAGACCGCGCGGGCCGAAATCGGCGCGTTCGCGCCCGCCCAGCCAAGTGGCAGGCGGGTCAGCAGCATCAGCGCCCGCGCGGCATCGGCCGCGAAATCACGCCCGCTCGGCAACGCCCGCTTCCGCGAAGGTTGCCATGCCGGCATGGCAGGCGAGGGCGGCGCGCAGGATCAGCACCGCGACCGCCGCGCCCGAGGCTTCGCCGAGCCGCATGCCGAGATCGAGCAGCGGGCGCTGGCCCAAGGCCTCGACCAGCCCGGCATGCCCGGCCTCGGCCGAGGCATGCGCGACCAGCGCATGATCGAGTGCGCCTGCCTCCAGGGAGGCCAGCGGCGCGGCCGCGGCGGTCGAGACGAAGCCATCGAGCAGCACCGGCACACGCGAGCGCCGCGCCGCCAGGGTCGCTCCGAGAATCGCGGCAAGCTCGCGCCCGCCGAGGCAACGCGCCGCCTCGAGCGGATCGGCGCCCGCCCCCGGATGGCACACCAGCGCCCGCTCCACGATTTCCGCCTTGCGCCGCAGCCCGGCATCGTCAACCCCGGTGCCGCGCCCGACCCAGCGTGCGGCATCGCCGCCGAACAGGGCCGCGGCGATCGCCGCCGCCGCCGTGGTATTGCCGATCCCCATTTCGCCGAGGCAGACGAGATCGGCCTTTTGCCGCACCACCGCCATGCCGGCGGCAAAAGCGGCACAGAATTCCATCTCGCTCATCGCCGGGGCGTGGGTGAAATCGGCGGTCGGCGCTTCCAGCATGAGCGGCACGACACGCAATTCCGCCCCGGCTTGCCGCGCGAGCTGGTTGATGGCGGCGCCCTGGGCCGCGAAATTCGCCACCATCTGCGCCGTTACCGCCGCCGGATAGGCCGAGACGCCTTGCGCCGCGACGCCGTGATTGCCGGCGAACACCACGATATCGACGTTTTCCAGTCGGGGCAGGGGGCGGCCTTGCCAGCGCGCCAGCCAGAGGACGATTTCCTCAAGCCGTCCCAAACTGCCGGGCGGCTTGGTCAGCCGATCCTGACGCGCGCGCGCCGTGAACGCCGCCGCGTCATCGCCTGGCGGCAGATCACGACAAAGGGCGCGAATGGCCTCGAGGTTCTGCGGAGACGGCTCGGTCATGGCGTGATTTCCTTTTTCTCGGCTGCGATGGCGTGAAAAAAACTGCCGCTCACCTGCCCCCGCCGGCCGCCCGCCGGGCCGAGCGCATGGCCGCTGGCATCGTGCAATTCGGCAAGCGGCGCATCATCGCCCGGGTCGATCAGCGTCGCATAGTGGAATTCGTGCCCACGCAGCACGGTGTTCGCGGCACCGAGCGCCGCCTCGCCGAGCAGGCGCGCCCGGCGATAGCCGAGCGAAAGGCGCCGGCGCGCGAAACTGCTCGCATGGCTCAGCAGGCCGAGCATGGGATGGCGCACCCCTTCGGCATCTTCGAGATGCGCGCCGAGCACCATGTAGCCGCCGCATTCGCCATGCACCGGATGATGCACCGCGAAGGCCGCCATGCCGGCGCGAAACCGCGCGGCCGCGGCCAATCGCCCGGCGTGCAATTCGGGATAGCCGCCCGGCAGCCAGCAGGCGTCGCACCCCGAAGGCGGGGCCTCATCCTGTAACGGCGCGAAAAACACGATCTCCGCGCCCGCTTCGCGCCAGCCGGCGAGCAGATGGGGATAGATGAAGCTGAACGCATTATCGCGGGCGAGCGCGATGCGCTGGCCCGGCGGGTTCAGCGCGCAAACTCCTGGCGATAAAGGCGGAAGCGGACAGGCCGCGGCCAGAATGGCATCGAGATCGAACGCCTCCTCGGCCCGTGCCGCGAGGCGGGAAAAATAATCGCCGAGGTCCACCTGCTCGCCCGCCTGCACCAAGCCGAGATGGCGCTCCGGTAACGCGAGCGGGCTCTCGCGCGGCAGTGCGCCCAGCACCGCCATCCCCGCTTGCGCCAGGGCGGGCAGGATCATGGCGTAATGGCGGGGGCTGCCGACCCGGTTCAGCACCACGCCCGCGACCCTCACGTCGGGCGCGAAATCGGCCAATCCGCGCGCCACCGCCGCCGCTGTCTGCGCCTGGCCGGCAACATCGAGCACGAGCAGCACCGGCAAGCCGAAACGCGCCGCGAGATCGGCCGCCGCCCCGCTCCGCCCACGCGTCTCGCCGGCGCCGTCGAACAGCCCCATCGCGCCCTCGATCAGCAGCAATTCCGCCTCTGCTGCCGCCTCGGCAAGCAACGCTTCGAGCAGATCGGGCGCCATCGCCCAACTGTCGAGATTGAAAACAGCCGCCCCGCTCGCCGCCGCGTGGAAGGCAGGGTCGATGTAATCCGGCCCGCTCTTGGCCGCGCGCACGCGCACGCCCCGGCGGCGGAACGCCGCCAGCAGGGCGAGCGTGACCGTCGTTTTCCCCGCCCCCGAGCGCGGCGCGGCGACGATCAGCCCGCGCGCGCTCATTTTCGAGATCCGTGGGTCAGCGCCGCCTCACGCCCGCTCCACCCGCGCCGCGTAGCAACCCGGTGCCGCGAAGTGGACATGCAGGTAATCCGCCTGAGGGTTGGCAAAGCGCCGCTCGATCGCTGCCTCCAATTCATGCCCGTCAACAAGTTCCCAACCGACCATCATGGCATCGGCATCGAAGGCGCGCACCGCAAGCACGCGAAGGCGTAGCTGCTCGGGCACCTGGTCCGTTGCGTCGTAAGTCTTCTCGCCCTTGCGCACGTAGATCGCGAAACGCATGCGATAAGGCGAGTCGACCGCATGGTGCTCGTAGTTGACGAGCAAGAGTTCGTCGCCCGGCTGGGAGTCCGTCAAACTGACTCGGCAGGGATAACCAGGGGTCCGTTCGTCGGCGATCCGGCGCACAATGCCGCGCGCCGCCAGGTCTACGCCCGAGAGCGAGAACAGCGGGGCAAAATGTTCGGCCGGCAGGCCGATAATGCGAAAACTCATCGCCGTTCCTCCAAAAGTGCGGTGAAACGGCATTTAGGAACGGTGCGCCGCCGCGCGCACTCCGTTTCTTGTGGTCGAACCACCAGTTCCGATGTTCCCGTCTCTCTGGATACATCACCCTTCCAGCGATATACCGGCGGATGTGGAAAAACCGTCGCCGCTTCGTCGGGGCTGGACCACCGGCGCCTGTGCGACCGCCGCGGCCAAGGCGGCCTATGCGGCGCTGCTCACCGGCCAGTTCCCCGACCCGGTTGAAATCACCCTGCCGCAGGGCGGGCACGCGGCCTTCGCGCTGGCCGAAACCCGCCGAGGTGAAGGCTTCGCCGTGGCTGGGATCATCAAGGATGCCGGCGATGACCCAGATGTCACGCATGGCGCGCTGATCCGCGTTGAACTCCGCCGCGCGCCCCCTGGCACTGGCGTCATCTTCCGCGCCGGCCCCGGCGTCGGCACCGTCACCCGCGCCGGTTTGCCGATCCCGCCCGGCGAGCCGGCGATCAACCCCGTGCCACGGCAGATGATCCGCGCCGCGATCGGCGAAATCGCCGCACTTTATGGCGGAAGCGGCGATGCGAGCATCACCATCGGCATCGAAAATGGCGAACGCCTCGCGCAACGCACGCTCAACCCAAGGCTCGGCATCCAGGGCGGGCTTTCGGTGCTCGGCACCACGGGGATCGTCGTGCCCTATTCCTGCGCCGCCTGGATCGCGAGCATTCATCGCGGCATCGATGTCGCGCGTGCCGCTGGAACACCTCATATCGCGGGCGCCACCGGGCGTATTTCGGAAGCCGCCGTGCAAAACCTTCATCACCTCCGCGAACTCGCGCTCATCGACATGGGCGATTTCGTGGGCGGCATGCTCAAATATCTTCGCCGCCACCCGCTGCCCCGCCTGAGTATCGCGGGAGGTGTGGCGAAAATGGCCAAACTCGCGCAAGGCCGGCTCGATCTGCACGCCGCGCGCGGCGCCGTCGATCTCGCGGCGCTTGCCGAAAGTGCTGCCAGGTTCGGCGCTTCCGCGGCACTTGCCGCCCGCATAAAATCCGCAAATACCGTGATGGAAGCAGAAAGTCTCGCGCGCGGTGAAGGCATCGCGCTCGCCGACGCCATCGCCATGTCCGCCTGGCAAACCGCCGCCGCCGTGCTCGCCGGAAGCGGGATCGAGCTGGAAATTCTGGTCTTCGACCGCGACGGCGCCTTGCGTGGGCGCAAAAACTTCGCTCCGGTTCATTGATCATCCCGCCCGCGAAAGCGTCGCGGATAATCGGCGCGATAAAGCGCGCTCTCGACAAACTCCTCCGGCGCCAGCGCCGGCCCGACCAGAATCAACGCACGCCGCGTGATCGCCGCCGCGGCCACAAGCGCGGCAATCTCGTCGAGCCGACCTCGTAAAATTCGCTGATCCGGCCAGCTCGCCCGCTCGATCACCGCAACCGGGCAGGCGGCGCCATAAAACGGCAGCAATTCCTCCACCACGCGCGCCATCGCCTGCACCGCGAGATGCAGAACCAACGTCGCCCCGGTCGCGGCAAACGCCGCCAGGCTCTCGCGCGCCGGCATTTTCGAGGCGCGGCCGGAAACCCTCGTCAGAATCACGCTCTGCGCCAGTTCCGGAACCGTCAGCTCCCGCCCGAGCGCGGCGGCGGCGGCGGCAAAAGCCGGCACACCGGGCGTCAGGGTATAGGCAATGCCGCACCGTTCCAGCCGCCGGATTTGCTCGGCGACCGCACTGTAAATCGCCAGATCGCCCGAATGCAGCCGCGCCACATCCTCGCCCCGCGCGGTTGCCGTGACAAATTCCGTCTCGATTTCATCGAGCGACAAAGACGCGGTATCCACCAGCCGCGCATCCGGCGGACAATGCACCAGCACCGCCGACGAAATGATTGAACCCGCATAAAGACAAACCGGACAACGCGCCAGAATATCACGACCTCGCAACGTCATCAAATCCGCTGCCCCCGGCCCCGCCCCCACGAAATGCACGGTCACGACACGATCCCGCGCGGCGCCGTGCGGCGGAAAGCTTTGCGGAAAGGAAGGCCAAGGGGGCTTTGCCCCCTTGGATGCCCCACCAAGGGCAGCGCCCTTGGAACCCATCCTCTAAGAGAAGAGGTCCAGGGGCTCGGCCCCTGGCAGGGGGTCCAGGGGGACAGTGTCCCCCTGGCCTTGCTTCCTGCAAGTCTCCGCCGCCCGGAGCCGCGCGGGATCATGGTTTGTGAACGAGAAATTGGGTGATGGTCATGGCGGGGCGGAAGCCGTGCAGGGAGCCGAGGGGTTCGAGGCGTTCGAGGTGGATGCGGATCAGGTGGCCACCGAGGCGTTGGTAGGCGTGGGCGAGGGCGGTTTCGCTTTCCAGGGTGACGCCATGGGCGAGCAGGCGTCCGCCGGCGGGAAGGGCGTTCCAGGCGGTCTCGATCACCTCCGGCTGGCGGGCGCCACCGCCGATGAAGACGGCGTCGGGGGCGGGGAGGTTGGCCAGTGCCTCCGGGGCACGGCCGTTGCGGATTTCGAGGGTGGGGACGCCGAGGGTCTGCGCGTTGCGGGCGATGCGGGCGGCGCGTTCGGGGTCGGATTCGATGGCGATGGCGTGGTTGGCGGGATCGGCGAGCATCCATTCGATGCCGATCGCGCCCGAGCCGGCGCCGATGTCCCAGAGCAATTCGCCGCATTTCGGCGCGAGCGCGGCAAGGGCAATGGCGCGGATTTCATGTTTCGTGATTTGGCCGTCATGTTCGAAGAAGCTTTCCGCCCGCCCTGGCGTGCGGGGGATGATGGCGGCGTCAGGGGTTGGGATGATTTCGAGCGCGGTGAGATTGAGCGGGTTGATATCGTTCCAGGCGAAGGTTTCGGCCACGGTTTCGCGTATCCGCTCGTCCTTGCCGCCCAGGGCTTCGAGCACGACAAGGCGGGTTTTGCCGAAGCCGCGCCGCGTGAGCAGGGCGGCGATCGCGCCGGGCGTCGTGGCATCGGCGGAAAGTGCCAGGATGCGCGCATTGGGCTGTAGAAAGGGCGGGAGGGCGTCCAGCGGGCGGCCACAAAAAGACAGAAGCGCGGTTTTCTGCAACGCCCAGCCGAGCCGGGCGCAGGCGAGCGAGAAGGCCGACGGCGCGGGCAGGCAGCGCATTTCGTGCCGGGGCACGCATTCGGCGAAGAGGCTGCCGATCCCGAAGCAGAAGGGATCGCCCGAGGCGAGGACAACGATTTTTTCCCCGCGCCGGGCGAGGATCGCGGGGATGGCGGTTTTCAGCCGCGCCGGCCATGATATGGCCTCACCACGCAGCAGGGGTGCGGCCAGCGCGATATGGCGGGCGCCGCCGAACACCGCTGCGGCTTCGCCGAGAGCACGGCGCGCCGCTTCCGAAAGCCCCTCGACACCATCCTCGCCGATGCCCAAGATCGTCAGCCAATGTCCATCATCCGTCATCGTCGCGATATCCCCCGGAAATGACCCCGCTCCGTGTTCTTATCCTGGGTGGCACCGGGGAAGCGCTCGCGCTTTCCCGCGCGCTCGTCGGGGATCATCGGTTTGCGGCGACGCTCTCGCTTGCCGGGCGCACGACGCTGCCGGTTCTGCCACCGATCGGCCATCGCCTCGGCGGGTTCGGCGGCGTGACCGGGATGGTGGCCTATCTTCGCACTGAGCGGATCGCCGCGCTGGTCGATGCCACCCATCCCTTCGCCGCCCAGATTTCGCGGCATGCGCAGAGGGCGGCGCGAGAAAGTGGCATTCCGCTGCTTGCTCTTCGGCGTCCAGCTTGGGAACCAAAGCCCGGCGAGCACTGGACGATGGTGCCCGATCTCGGGGCTGGCGTTGCCGCTCTCGGGCGTGTGCCTCAGCGCGTGTTCCTGACCATCGGCCGCCAGGAACTGGCTCCCTTTCGCGCGGCTCCCTGGCATTTCTACGTCATCCGTAGCGTCGAGCCGCCTGATCCCGCGCATTTGCCGCCACGGGCCGAGATCATTGCGGCGCGCGGCCCGTTTGCCGAAGCGGACGAACGCGCCCTGCTTATCGAGAAGGGAATCGAGGTGCTGGTGACAAAGAATTCCGGCGCGCAGGCGGTGCGTGGCAAACTTGACGCCGCGCGCGGGCTCGGTATCGCGGTGGTGATGGTGACGCGCCCAATCCTGCCGGACGCTGATCACGTAGCGGCCGATGCGGAGAGCGCCCGCGCCTGGCTCTTGGCGCATCATGCGGAATTGACGCGGCGTGGGGTGTAGAGCCAGGGGCGAGCGGCAGGGCGCGCGATCAAACGGCTCGCGCGCGCCCCGATGATCACAAGCGTGCGCATATCGGCGCGCCCAGGATCGGCGGTGGCGAGAGAGAAAATCTCGATCCGTTCCTCGGGGCGGCTGATCGCCTGCGCGAAAGCTACCGGAACCGTCGGTGGAAGAATACCGCGCAGCACATCGAAAGCCGCACCGAGCTGCCAGGGCCGCGCACGCGAGGCGGGATTGTAGAGCGCGATGACAAAATCCCCCAATGCCGCGTGGCGCAAACGGCTTTCCACGAGCGACCAGGGTTTGAGATTATCGGAAAGCGAGATCGCGCAGAAATCATGTCCCAATGGCGCGCCAAGCCGGGCGCTCGCCGCGAGCATGGCGGTGATGCCGGGGATTACCTCGACATCGAGCGTGCACCAGGCCGCTTCACCCGTCTCGATCGCCTCGAATACCGCGCTCGCCATGGCGAAAACCCCGGAATCGCCCCCCGAGACGAGGGCGACGTTTTTCCCCGATGCCGCGAGATCGAGTGCGGCGCGGGCGCGATCGAGTTCCTGACGATTATCGGAAGCGTGCAGTCTTTGGCTGGGCGATGGCGAAAGTCGCGCGAGATAGGGGCCGTAGCCGAGGATATCGCTTGCCCCCGCTAGCGCGGCTTCCGCGTCATGCGTCATCAGCCCCGGCGCGCCAGGCCCAAGTCCGACGATGACCAGACGCCCGCTCATTTGCTTGGCAAAGGCGGAATGAGGATCAGGGAAAAATAGGGGGCGGTGTCATCCTCGAATGCCGCAAGCGGCAGGATGCGCTCGTCCGCCATGGTGCCACGCTCGACATAGATCGCGCCCTCGAAAAGCCCCGCCTGTTTGAGTACGTCGCGCAATTTGCCGAGATTACGCCCGAGTTTCAGAATAACCGCGGCCTCGCATAGGCGGAGCCGGGCCGCGAGGTCGGCGGCGGGAAGGGTCGCCGGCAGCACGGCGAGGGCGTTTTCGCCGCGCAGCAAGGGCGCGCCCGCGCGCGCCCAGCAGCCGCTCATGCCGCTCACGCCGGGCACGATTTCGCACGCGAAACGCGCGCCGAGGCGTTCCAGAAGATGCAGTCCAGAGCCATAGAAAATCGGATCACCTTCGCAAAGCAAGGCGATATCGGCGCCTTGCGCGAGATGCGCGCCGAGAAGCTCCGCCGTGTCACGATAGAAGGCATCGAGGGTCTCGCGGTAGCCTGGCGCGTGATGCGGGATTTCCGTGGTGATCGGATATTCGAGGCGAATTTCCTCGCTCGCGGCTGAGATATGCGCGGCGGCGGTCCGCCGCGCATGGCCGAACGCGCCGCGTTTGGCGAAATAGGCGACGACGGGGGAGGTGGCGCAAAGCCGTGCCGCTTTCAGCGTGATGAGCTCGGGATCACCCGGCCCAACGCCGAGTATCCTGAGCGTGCCGGTGCGTTCAAGCGGTCGCGTCATGGCACCAGCGCGGCGAGCGCATTGACCGCGGCCGCCGCCATCGCGCTGCCGCCTCGGCGGCCGGGAAGGGTCAGGAAGGGTACCTCGCCATACGCGGCCAAAGCTGCCTTTGCCTCCGCCGCGCCGACAAAGCCGACCGGCAGGCCGATGACCGCCGCTGGCCGTGCGGCCCCCGCGGCAAGGAGTTCGAGCAGACGGAACAGCGCCGTCGGCGCATTGCCGATGGCAACCAGCGCCCCGGCGAGATTTTTCTCCCAGAGATCGAGCGCCGCCGCCGAGCGCGTGGTGCCGAGCCGTGCCGCCAAAGCCGGCACTTGCGGCGTGTCGAGCGTGCAGATGACGGCGTTGCCGGCCTCGAGGCGGGCGCGCGTGATGCCCTGCGCGAGCATGTTGGAATCGCAAAGGATCGGCTGGCCGGCCGACAGCGCGGCAATGGCAGCAGCGCTGAATCCGGGATGAAACAGGAGATCGCCGGCGATCTCGACCATGCCAGAGGCGTGGATCATGCGCACGGCAATCTCCGCTTCGTCGGGCGCAAGATGCGAGAGCCTGGCTTCCGATCTAATAATGGCAAATGAGCGGGCGTAGATTGCCGCGCCGTCGTGGAGATAGTCGTAGGGCGGCTTCATAGGCATTCCTCCGCGGCCCCGCGATCGAGGAGCGCCGCCGCTTCGGCGATCGAGAGCAGGCGATGGTCGGCCTGCTGACCCACGCGATCCGTCGTGGCATCGAAGGCAAGATCATAAGAGCCACCGTCGGGGTTTTTTCCAACGCCGACAAGCACAACCGGGGCGCGTCCTTGATGGGCGCAGCCCTTGGCGCAGCCCGAGACATGGATCGGCCGCGCGCCAGGGCGGCGTGGGGCGCCGAGAAGGGCGGCGAGACGCGCGGCATCGGCTCGGCTCGGGGCGTCCGCACCGGCGCAGGCGGGCGCGCCGATGCAGGCGATGATGCCAAGGCGCGGATCGGCCGGATCGGTGATGAACCCGGCCTCCCGTAGTGCCGCATCAAGCGCCGGGGCCGCGCCTGCCGCGACGCCGCCGATCAATGAGGCGCGGTGCGGCGAGAGACGGATCAGGCCGTCGCCGAAGCGGGTGGCGAGGCGGCTGAGTGTGGTGAGCATCGCGGCGTCCATCTGGCCAAAAGCGGGTGCGGCGGCAAAGGCGCCGCGCGCGCCGCCAGGATAGACGAGGAATCCGGCCTCGGGTGGCAAAGGTGCTGTCGCCGGCAACAGCGCTCGGCGGCAAGACGCAGTGGCGAGCGCGAGCGCGAGTCCGGCCGCTTCCGTCTCGGTGCAGGCGTGGCGCACGCCCTCGCCGGTGATCACCGCGCAGGCATGGGGGCGGATTTCGACGCGGAGATCGGCGCGCATATCGGCAAGGGGCACGACACCGCCGCCATCGATCACGAAACGCCATCTGCCCGGCAACGCGGCAAAGCCGGCGTCCACGAGGCCGGCGCCAATCGCCGCGGCGATGCCCAGAGGGTCGCCGGCAATCGAGGGATCATCGCCGGAGAGCGGCGAGACCAGAATGTTGCGCCGCCGCTCGAGCGCCGGGTCTTGCGAAATCAGCCCGGCCGCATGCAGCGCCGAGGTCAGTTTCCCGAGGCATGCGAGATCCACGCCGCGCAATTGCACATTGCCCCGGCTGGTAATCTCGATCGCCCCGTTGCCGTGGCGTGCCGCAAATCCGGCAAGCATTTCGGCGTCCGCCGCGGCCAGGCGCTGGCCGGGCGGCTTCACGCGGATCAGCCAGCCATCGCCCGCGCGCATCGGTGCAAAGATATAAGGGTAACAGAAGCGCCCTCTCATTGTTTCTCAATCTCGCCGAGGATCACGCCAGTTGTATTGCTCCGCGGACGCCAGAGATCGCGCCGCTGCGCTTCAAGAAATCGCGCCGCCATCGCCTTTCGGGCGGCGGGGTTTTCTGCCTTAAGAAAACGATCGACAATGCCATCGCCGAGCGTCGCGGCAAATAAAAGATCGAATTGCCCGTCGAGCCGGCTGGGAATTGTCGCGGCAAACACGAACAGCGCCTCGACCGCGCGGGTGATTTCCGCCGCCCCGCGATAGCCGTGACGCATCTGCCCGGCGATCCAGCGCGGATTGGCCGCGCGCGCGCGCGTCACCCGGACGATCGCCTCGGCGAGCGTTGCAACGCGCGGCGCGGCCGGGCGGGAGGTATCGGCGTGATAGAGCGCGGGCGTTTGGCCGAGCATGCGGGCGGCGGCGGCGAACCCGCCTTCGTGAGCGGCAAACTCGGTGCTTTCCAGAAGATCGCTCTCGGCGTGGTCCTCGATGTGAAGGAAAGCCTCGGCGGATGCGATCCGCGCGGCAAGTCCCGCTTCATCGCGTACACCTTCCGCCGCGCCGCCATAAGCGTGGGCGGATGCGTCCAGATAGGCGCGCGCGAGATCGTCGCTGCTTTGCCAGCCACCATGATCGGCAAGCGCGCCGACTCCCGCGCCGTAGGCCCCAGGCGCCGCGCCATAGATGCGGCTCAGGCTTTCGCCGGCCCGCGCCGCCGCCGCGAGTGGGTTCCACGCGGCATCCTCCGCGCGCGCCGCGATCATCCGCACGGCCTCGTCGAACAACACGATCTGGGTCGCAAAGGCATCGCGGAATAGACCCGAGATGCGAAGCGTGACATCGACCCGGGGGCGATCGAGCACGGCGAGTGGCAGCACCTCGATCCCGGAAATCCGGTGCGAGCCGGCATCCCATAGCACGCGCGCGCCCATCAGATGGAGTGCCAGGGCGAATTCCTCGCCGCCCGTGCGCATCGAGGCACTGCCCCAGAGGTCGAGCATGAGACGGCGCAGCCAGGTGCCATGCTCCTGCAAATGACGCTGTAGCAGAAGCGATGCACGCGGCGCGGCAAGCGCGCAGGCGCTACGGGTTGGGATGACGCGCGGATCGACGCTGTAGAGATTGCGCCCGGTAGGCAGCACGTCGAGACGCCCCCGGCTCGGCGCGCCGGCGGGGCCGGGGGCAATGAAGCGGCCATCGAGGGCCGCCAGAAGGGCCGCGCGCTCGGCCGCCGGCGAGCCATCGAGGCGGTGCGCGAGATCGGTGGGATCGACGCTCGGCGCCGATGCGGCGAGGGAGCGGAGCAAGGCCTCGCGGGTTTCCATGGAAGGCGCGCGGGCAAAAATATGCAGCCCGTCGCGGATCTGGCTTTCCTTGACGTCGCAGAGATAGGCATCGAGCCGCGCGAGCGCTTCTTCCTCCGGGGCAAGCGGGGCAATCCCGCATTCGGCGAGCAGGCCCGAGGCTTGCGCGCGCGAGAGAATATCACCGCGCAACACCGCCGCACGGCGCGGATCGAGCCCCGCGGCGTCGGCATATTCCTCGATCAAGCGTTCAATCTCGGCCGCTGGCCCGGCGAGCCCGGCGTTCGTGAGCGGCGGGGTAAGATGGCCCACCACCACCGCGCCGAGACGCCGCTTGGCGACAGCGGCCTCGCCGGGGTTGTTGACGATGAAGGGATAGATCAGCGGCAGGCCGCCGAGCAATGCCCCCGGAAAACATGTCTCGCTCAAGGCCGCCGCCTTGCCCGGCAGCCACTCCAGCGTGCCATGCGCGCCAAGATGCACCAGCGCGTGCAGCCCGATTTCGCGCCGCAGCCAGAGATAGAAGGCGACATAGGCGTGACTGGGCGGCTCGTCGGGATCGTGATAGCGCGCCTTGCGCGCCGCCGATGCGCCGCGATCGGGCTGGATCGCCGCGATGATGTTCCCTGATCGGAGATAACGGAGCGTAAACCAGCCCTCGCGCACCGTCTGATCCGCCAGGGCGTCGCCCCAGAACACCTCGATGGCCTCTCGCACGGGAGCGGGCAGCTCCGCGAACAGGCGGTTATAATCGGCAAGTTTGAGAAAGGGCGCGGGTGCCAGATCGCACAGTTCCCGCGCCAGCGAGGCTGGGCGCGGCGGAACGAAATAGCCGGCCTCATCGAGGCTATCGAGACAGGCGTCCAGGCTCGCGATGGTATCGAGGCCGATCGCGTGTCCCGCTTGCCCGGCCATCGCCGGATAGTCGGAGAGGACGAAGGCGACGCGACGAGAGGCGCGCGGCGTGGCCGCGAGGCGTGCCCAGCCGGCGGCGCGATCGGCGGCGAGCGCGATACCGGGCGCATCGGGCGCATGCACACTGCGCGCGTATTCGAGCGTTTCGATGGCGGGTTCGGGCGCCTTGAACGAGATCGCCGTCGTCAGCAGCCGCCCATCCAGCTCCGGCAGCACAACCTGCATCGCCAGATCGGCGGCCGAGAGACCACGCGTGGAGTTTTGCCAACTCTCGCGCGACGATCCCGCGAGCACGACCTGTAGCACGGGGACATCCGCCGCGTCGAGCGGCGAGGTGGCTGCCGCGCCGCGGGCGGCGAATCCGGTGGCGTTGATGACGACCGCGGGCCGCATCGCGCGCAAGGTTTCGGCGATAAAGGCGGCGCTCGCATGGTCCTTGAGGCTGTTGACATAAAAGCCGCGCACGCCGAGGCCGTGCGCGGCGAGCGCCTCGCCGAGTGCCGTGATCGGCGCGAGGTCGCCGGCCAGATGATGCGAGCGATAGAACACGAGAGCGGCCTCGCCCAGGGGTGCCACTCGCGGGTTCGCGGCCCATCGCGCCAGCTCGCCAAATTGTGCCAGTTCCTCGGGCGGATCGTCGATTTCCGAGCCGAGCCCGCCAAGATGGGCGGCCAATCGCAGCGCGTGCGCGAGATTCTTGACACCGCCCGCGCGCAGATAGGCACCAAGCCGCGCGCGGAGGGTGGGCGCGATGGTGGAGAGTTGCGCGAGCGTTGCGTCCTCCGCCGCATCGCCCGGCAGCAGGGCGAGCGCGATCCCGCGCGTGCGGCAGAGATGAAAAATTTCCTCCGCGCCATAGCGCCAATAGTCGATCCCGCCCAGGATGCGCACGAGGACGGCGCGCGCGGTTGCCACGACGCGCTCCAGATAGAGATCGACCGACATCGGATGGCGCAGTTGCGCGAGATTGGCGAGCCGGAGCGAGGGGCGTCCCTCGCCCATTTCCTGCCAAGCGCGCGCGGCGGCGCCGAGATCGCTCTCGGAGAATGAGAGAAACACCAGCTCGGCCGGGCTCTGGCCGAGGTCGATCGCGGCCTCCGCCGCATCGAGCGCGCGCGTCTCGCGGAAGAGGAGATGCATTGCGCCCTTAGCCGGCGAGCAGCGCGGCGATTGCCGCCTGATCGAGCCCTCGTTGCCCAATCACCACCAGCCGTCCGGCGCGGGTTTCATCGGAACGCCAGGGCCGATCGAAATAATGCTGGATGCGAACGCCCACCCCCTGGATCACCCCGCGCATCGGCTTGTCGCGCATGGCGAGAAATCCTTTCATGCGCAGAATGTCGTGGGCCTCGGCCGCCGCCCGCAAGCGCGCGAGCAACGGCGCGAAATCCTGCTGTTCTGGAATTTCCAGGACGAAACTGACGAAATCATCATGCTCGTGCGCGCCATCGACCGCGTCGTGATGCGAGGGGCGGGCGGCGAGATCGTTCTCGGCCGCGGCCGCAAGGCCGAGCAGGATGGCGGGATCGATTTTTCCCTCCTCGCTCGCGAGAATTTTCACCGCGCGCGGCAGTTTTGCCGCAATCTCGGCGCGGAGGCGGGCCAGCGCCGCGGCATCGACGAGATCGGCCTTGTTGAGCAGCACGAGATCGGCGGCATTGAGCTGATCCTCGAATACCTCGGCGAGCGGATTGTCGTGATCGAGGCTGGCATCGGCCGCGCGTTGCTCGGCGACCGCGCGCGGATCGTCGGCGAAGCGACCGGCGGCGATGGCCGGGGCATCGAGCACCGCGATCACGCCATCGACACTGACGCGCTCGCGGATGGCGGGCCAGGTAAAGGCTTTCAGAAGCGGTTTCGGCAAAGCCAGACCCGAGGTTTCGATGAGAATATGCTCGGGCGGTCGGGCGCGGTCGAGGAGGGCCGCCATGGTCGGGAGAAAATCTTCCGCAACCGTGCAGCAGAGACAGCCATTGGCGAGTTCCACGATACTGTCCTCGGCGCAGCCCGCGATGCCGCAGCTTGCGAGCAATTCGCCATCGATGCCGAGGGCGCCGAATTCATTGACGATGACCGCGATGCGTCGGCCGCGCGCGCCGCCCAGCGCGTGGCGCACCAGAGTGGTTTTACCGGCGCCGAGAAATCCGGTGACGATGGTGACAGGAATTTTTTCGGCCAAGGCGCTCATGGGGAAAAATCCTCCGGAGGAAAACGGCCAAGAACGCTCTCAGCGAGGCTGGGCGGGCGGCGCGAGGGCAGCACCACGCCGCGCGCCGAGGCGACATAAAGCGCG